>NZ_JBIXJN010000016.1:0-176810 GCF_052871115.1 Rhizobium sp. LARHSG275
GTCAAAACCCGCCGGAAGCCGCGCGCGCACTTCCGGCCAATGATCCAAAATCTCAGGACGAATCTTCATCCAAAGCTTGAATCACAACCAGATTCCTTATGTCCAGCGCTAAACCTAGCGCATATGACCCTAGCCCTCTCCCCGTAAACGGGGCGAGGGGACGTGCCATACGACAGGTTGCGGGGAACGGAGAGGTTGCGACATGGTCCCTTCGCCCCGTTTACGGGGAGAGGGTGGCGGCAGCCGGATGAGGGGCGGCCATTCGAACCAGGCGGCAAGCTGGCCGACTTTGTCACCAGTCTGAAGCGCGTCGTGTGGCGATGCGCTTAGGCGCGGTCGCCGATCAGCGAGATCAGTTGAGCCTCGGCTGCTGCGGTCGAGGCCTCCGACGCACCGACGGCCCTGCCGCCTTGCATCGTCACTCGACCTTCGGCAAACAGCCGCAAGGCTTGCGGATAGATCCGGTGTTCGACGGTGAGCACACGCGCGGCAAGGCTTTCGGCCGTGTCGCCGGAAAGAACCGGGACGGCGGCCTGGCCGATCGTCGGTCCCTCGTCCATGCCTTCGGTGACGAAATGCACTGTGCAGCCGGCAATCCGCATGCCGGCGTCGATTGCCCGCTGATGGGTGTGCAGGCCGGGAAATAGTGGCAGCAGGGAAGGGTGGATGTTGAGCATCCGGCCTTCGTAACGCTGGATGAAGGTCGGCGTCAGCAGCCGCATGTAGCCTGCCAGGCAGAGAATGTCGGGCGAAAGCTCGTCGAGAGCCGAAAATATCGCCGCCTCATGCGCGTCCTTGCTGGCATAGTCCTTGCGGGAAAAGGCGAAGGTGGCGATGCCTTCGGCGGCGGCCTTGGCAAGCCCGCCGGCATCCGCCTTGTCGGAGATGACGCCGACGATCTCGGCCGGGTAGTCGGCTGCCTTTGCCGCCGCAACCAGCGCCATCATGTTGGAGCCGCCGCCGGATATGAAGACGACGGCGCGTTTGCGCGGCGAGCTCATATGGCAAGCATGCCCTTGTAGACCGTGCCGGCAGCGCCCTCGTCGCGGGCGATCATGCGGCCGAGCGTGACGACAGTCTCGCCCTCGGCTTCGAGTGCGGCGGAAACCGCCGCAACATTCTCACCGGCGACGACGGCGATCATGCCGACGCCGCAGTTGAAAGTGCGCAGCATTTCCCTGGATTCGACACCGCCCGTCTTGGCGAGCCATGAAAACACCGGCGGCACCTGGACGGCGGCAAGATCGATCTCGGCCGCCAGGTGCTTCGGCAGCACGCGCGGAATATTTTCCGGGAAGCCGCCGCCGGTTATGTGCGCCAGCGCCTTGATGGCACCGGTCTCGCGGATCGCCTTCAGAAGCGGCTTCACATAGATGCGGGTCGGCTCGAGCAGCGCTTCGCCGAGCTTCTTGCCTTCAGCGAACGGCGCCGGTGCATCCCAATCGAGACCGGACAATTCGACGATCTTGCGCACCAGCGAGAAACCGTTGGAATGGACGCCGGAGGAGGCAAGACCGAGGATTATGTCACCCTCGGCAACATCGCCTGATGGCAGGAGCTTGCCGCGTTCGGCAGCCCCGACGGCAAAACCCGCGAGGTCGTAGTCGCCGGAGGAATACATGCCGGGCATTTCGGCCGTCTCGCCGCCGATCAGCGCGCAGCCGGCCTCGCGGCAGCCGGCGGCAATGCCACCGACGATGGCCGCACCCTGGTCGGGGTCGAGCTTGCCGGTCGCGAAATAATCGAGGAAGAACAGCGGCTCGGCGCCCTGCACCACGAGATCGTTGACGCACATGGCGACGAGGTCGATGCCAACGGTGTCGTGATAGTCGGCATCGATCGCGATCTTCAGCTTGGTGCCGACGCCGTCATTGGCGGCGACGAGAACCGGATCGGTAAAGCCTGCCGCCTTGAGATCGAAAAGCCCGCCGAAGCCGCCGATCTCGCCGTCGGCGCCGGGACGGCGGGTCGAGCGCACCGCCGGCTTGATCTTCTCGACGAGGAGGTTGCCGGCATCGATGTCGACGCCCGCATCGCTATATGTCAGGCCGTTTTTCCCAGACTGGCTCATGCTGGTCTCCGATGGCTATTTCAGGCGGCAAACGTGCCGCGTCATCTGCCGGTCGCAATTGCATGACAGGGGCGTTTATGCAAGCGTTGCATGGCAAAAGCCCCCAATTTCCCGCGTCTTTCCTGAGCCTTTGGGGGATTCGCCGCGGCAGGGTTGACCATCTTTGCGCCTGCAGCCTATGTGCTGAATGGCCGCTTCGGATCGGATGCGGCGCCAGGCGGCGGCGAGCGACCAACGGGGAAGGCAATGCCACAGCAAGTCAGTGGAAACATTCTCAAGCGTCAGATATTCTTCTGGCTGGCGGTGCTCGTCTTTTTCATCGTCTTTCTTTATGTCTTCAGCTCGATCCTGCTGCCTTTCATTGCCGGCATGGCGATTGCCTATTTCCTCGATCCGGTGGCCGACCGGCTGGAGCGCCTGGGTCTGAGCCGCATGATGGCGACCATCGGCATTCTCGTCGCCTTCGTTATCGTCTTCGCGCTGGCGCTGATGATCCTCATTCCAGTGCTGATCAGCCAGTTCAACGATTTCGCTCAGCGTCTGCCGGGTTATATCAGCCAATTACAGCAGTTCATCGCGCAGGCGCAAAATTCGCTGCTGCCGGACTGGGTCGAGAACCAGATGGGCACGATCAAGGACAATCTCTCGGGCATCCTGTCGGAGGGCATTGGCTTCCTCACCGGGCTCTTTGCGCAGATCTGGAATTCCGGCAAGGCGATCGTCGACGTCATATCGCTGCTCGTGGTCACCCCCGTCGTCGCCTTCTACATCCTTCTCGATTGGGACCGCATGGTTGCCAAGGTCGACCAATGGGTCCCGCGCGATTACGTCCGCGATGTCCGTCAGATCGCCAAGGAGATCGACCAGGCGATTGCCGGTTTCATCCGCGGCCAGGGCTCGCTCTGCCTCATCCTCGGCATCTATTATGCCGCCGGCCTCTCCCTCGTCGGGCTGAATTTCGGCCTGCTGATCGGTCTCTTCGCCGGCATGATCAGCTTCATTCCCTATGTCGGCTCGATGGTTGGGCTCGTGCTGGCCGTCGGCGTCGCGCTTGTGCAGTTCTGGCCCGATTATCCCTGGATCGGCTTGGTGCTCGTCGTCTTCTTCAGCGGTCAGTTCCTGGAAGGCAACATTCTGCAGCCGAAGCTCGTCGGCTCCAGTGTCGGCCTGCATCCGGTCTGGCTGATGTTTGCGCTCTTTGCCTTTGGCGCGCTCTTCGGTTTCGTCGGGCTTCTGGTCGCCGTGCCGGCTGCCGCTGCCGTCGGCGTCCTTGTTCGTTTCGCGCTTTCACGCTACCTTCAGAGCGATCTTTATTTTGGCGGGTCGCCCAGCGGCCGCGCCCGGAAGACGAAATCAGTTCCCAATGAATGACGTGAAGAACGCTGATCCGAAGCGCAAGGCCGGAGAGCAGCTGCCGCTGGTCTTTTCGCACGATGCCGCAAGCGGGCGCGACGACCTCCTGATCTCGGAGCGTCTCGCCGCCGCCGTTTCGATCGTCGACGCCTGGCCGGCATGGCCATCGCCGGTCGTCGTGCTCGCCGGCCCGGTCGGCTCGGGAAAATCGCATCTCGCCCGCATCTGGCGGGAATTGAGCGACGCCGTCGACATCCATCCCGAGCTTGGCTCGGATGCCGCGGTTGCCGCCGCCGCCGGGCCGGTGCTGTTCGAGGACGCCGACCGCCTCGGTTTCGACGACAACGCGCTCTTTCACGTTATCAACAGCGTGCGCGAAAACGGCACCAGCCTGTTGATCACCAGCCGTCTCTGGCCGATGTCGTGGCCGGTTTTGCTGCCCGATCTGCGCTCGCGCCTGAAAGCAGCGACCGTCGTCGAGATCGGCGAACCCGATGAGGCGCTGTTGTCGCAGGTGATCGTCAAGCTCTTCGCCGACCGGCAGCTTTATATAGATGACAAACTCGTGCTCTATATCGTGAACCGGATGGAGCGGTCGCTGAACGCGGCCCAGACGATCGTCGAAAGGCTTGACCGGCTGGCCCTGTCGCGGGGCACGAAAATCACCCGGTCTCTTGCTGCCGAAGTATTGAATGAATTGGGAAATTCGGAACCGGCCGATTGACTGTCACAGTTCCGTCGTCAAACTGATATAATTGCCTTTGGCGATTGAAAACGGGGTAAGCGGACCATGGACAGCGCAGTCGCAGAACATCAGGAACTCACTCCGGAAATCAACGACAACACCCCTCCGCTGGAAGAGCTGCTCAAGAGCCCCGAGCGCTTCATCAATCGAGAATTCTCCTGGCTGCAGTTCAATCGCCGTGTCCTGGAAGAGACTTTGAATACCGAGCATCCGCTGCTCGAGCGCGTCCGTTTCCTGTCGATTTCCGCCGCCAACCTCGATGAATTCTTCATGGTGCGTGTCGCCGGCCTCGAGGGCCAGGTGCGCCAGAATATCGCCATCCGCAGCCCCGACGGCAAGACGCCGGCCGAGCAGCTCGATTCGATCCTGCAGGAGATCGACCATCTGCAGATGGAGCAGCAGGCCTCGCTCGCGGTGCTGCAACAATATCTCGCCAAGGAAGACATCTTGATCGTGCGCCCCGGCGCCTTGAGCGATGGCGACCGCCAGTGGCTGGCCGCCGAATTCGAACAGGCGATCTTCCCTGTTTTGACGCCGCTATCGATCGATCCGGCCCATCCGTTCCCCTTCATCCCGAATCTCGGCTTCTCGATCGGTCTGCAGCTGGTCAGCAAGAACGGCCGCGAGCCGATGACGGCACTGCTGCGCCTGCCGGTGGCGCTCGACCGCTTCGTCCGCCTGCCGGATGATGGAAACACGATCCGCTACATCACGCTGGAAGATGTCGCCAACATCTTCATCCACCGGCTCTACCCGGGTTACGAGGTGCAGGGCTCCGGTACGTTCCGCGTCATCCGCGACAGCGATATCGAAGTCGAGGAAGAGGCCGAGGATCTCGTCCGCTTCTTCGAAACGGCGCTGAAGCGCCGCCGTCGCGGCAAGGTCATCCGCATCGAGACCGACTCGGAAATGCCGGCCTCGCTGCGCCAGTTCGTCGTCCAGGCGCTGAGTATCCCCGATAATCGCGTCGCCGTTCTGCCGGGTCTTCTGGCGCTGAACACGCTGTCGGAGATCACCAAGGCGCCGCGCGACGATCTGCGTTTTGCCCCCTACAATGCGCGATTTCCCGAGCGCGTCCGCGAGCACGCCGGCGACTGCTTCGCCGCCATCCGCGAAAAGGACATGGTTGTCCATCACCCCTACGAATCTTTCGACGTGGTGGTCCAGTTTCTTCTCCAGGCTGCGCGCGATCCTGACGTCCTGGCGATAAAGCAGACGCTTTACCGCACCTCCAACGACAGCCCGATCGTTCGCGCGCTGATCGATGCCGCCGAAGCCGGCAAGTCGGTGACGGCGCTGGTCGAGCTCAAGGCCCGCTTCGACGAAGAGGCGAACATCCGTTGGGCGCGCGACCTCGAACGTGCCGGCGTCCAGGTCGTCTTCGGTTTCATCGAGCTCAAGACCCACGCCAAGATGTCGCTGGTCGTCCGGCGCGAGGATGGCAAACTGCGCACCTATTGCCATCTTGGCACCGGCAACTATCACCCGATCACCGCGAAGATCTATACCGATCTATCCTACTTCACCTGCAATCCCGTCATCGCCCACGACATGGCGAACATCTTCAACTTCATCACCGGCTACGGTGAGCCGGAACAGGGTATGCAGCTCGCCATCTCGCCCTATACGATGCGCTCGCGCATCCTGCGTCACATCGAGGAAGAGGTCCAGCATGCCAGGAACGGCGCGCCGGCAGCGATCTGGATGAAGATGAATTCGCTTGTCGATCCTGACATCATCGATGCGCTCTATCGCGCCAGCCATGCCGGCGTCGAGATCGATCTCGTCGTGCGCGGCATCTGCTGCCTGCGTCCGCAGGTGCCCGGCCTTTCGGAAAAGATCCGCGTCAAGTCGATTGTCGGCCGCTTCCTCGAACACAGCCGCATCTTCTGCTTCGGCAACGGCCACGGCCTGCCGTCCGACAAGGCGCTGGTTTACATCGGCTCGGCCGACATGATGCCGCGAAACCTCGATCGCCGTGTGGAAACCATGGTTCCATTGACGAATCCGACGGTTCACGAGCAGGTCTTGTCACAGATTATGCTCGGCAACGTGATTGACAATCAACAAAGCTACGAGATATTGCCCGACGGTACGTCGCGACGCATGGAAGTGCGCAGGGGCGAAGAACCGTTCAATGCGCAGCAATATTTCATGACCAATCCGAGCCTGTCAGGCCGTGGTGAAGCTCTGAAGTCCAGTGCGCCGAAGCTGATCGCCGGCCTGCTCGAAGGCCGCAACAACAAGTAAAACTGGACCTAAATGGTTGAATCTGAAGCCCAGGGGCGCCTTCCGGGGATCGCCCCGGTCTCCGTCGTCGATATTGGATCGAATTCCATTCGTCTTGTCGTCTACGAAGGCATGTCCCGTTCGCCGACCGTCCTCTTCAACGAAAAGGTCCTCTGCGGCCTCGGCAAGGGTGTCGCCCTTACCGGCAAGATGGACGAAGACAGCGTCGGCCGGGCTCTGGCGGCGCTGCACCGTTTCAAGGCTCTGTCAGATCAGGCCCGCGCCGCCACCATGTATGTGCTGGCGACGGCGGCCGCGCGCGAGGCGAGCAACGGTCCTGATTTCATCCATCAGGCGGAAACCATCCTCAACCGCAAGGTCCGCGTGCTCTCGGGCGAGGAGGAGGCAAAATTCGCCTCGCTCGGCATCATCAGCGGTTTCTATAATCCTGACGGCATTGCCGGCGATCTCGGCGGCGGCTCGCTGGAGTTGATCGATATCAAGGGCAAAGAGGTCGGCAAGGGCATCACGCTGCCGCTCGGCGGCCTGCGCCTGTCGGAATATGCCGGCGGCTCGCTTTCCAAGGCCCAGACCTTTGCCCGCAAGCAGCTGAAGACGGCAAAACTGTTGTCGAAAGGCGAGGGGCGCACCTTCTACGCCGTCGGCGGCACCTGGCGAAACATTGCCAAGCTGCACATGGAGATCACCCATTATCCGCTTCATATGATGCAGGGTTATGAGGTGTCGTTCGAAGGAATGATGCAGTTCCTCGATCAGGTGGTGACCGCGCGCGACTCCAGGGAGCCGGCGCTGCAGGCCGTTTCCAAGCACCGCCGGTCACTGCTGCCCTTCGGCGCCGTCGCCATGAAGGAAGTGCTGAGCGCGATGATGCCGTCGGTGATTTCCTTCTCGGCGCAGGGTGTGCGCGAGGGATATCTTTATTCGCTGCTGTCGGAGGCCGAGCGCCGCCTGGATCCGCTGCTTGCCGCCGCCGGCGAATTGGCGATCCTGCGTGCCCGTTCGCCGGAGCATGCCCGCGAGCTGGCAGAATGGACCGGCCGCATGATGCCCCTCTTCGGCATCCAGGAAACCGAAGAGGAAAGCCGGTACCGCCAGGCCGCCTGTCTGCTTGCCGACATCAGCTGGCGCGCCCATCCTGACTATCGCGGCCTGCAGGCGCTGAACGTCATCGCCCACTCTTCCTTCGTCGGCATCAGTCATCCCGGCCGCGCCTTCATCGCGCTTTCCAACTATTACCGTTTCGAAGGACTGCATGACGACGGCGCCACGGGCCCGCTGGCGCAGATCGCCACGCCGCAGCTCATCGAGCGCGCCAAGCTGCTCGGCGGCATGCTGCGCGTCGTCTACCTGTTCTCGGCCTCGATGCCCGGCATCGTCAAGAACCTGACCTTCCGCAAATCATCGAGCCCGGACCTCGACCTCGAATTCGTCGTGCCTCCCGAATATCGCGATTTCGCCGGCGAACGCCTGGACGGCCGCCTGCAGCAGCTGTCGAGGCTGACGAACAAGCGGTTGGCATTTCGGTTCGAATAGGTTTGATTTGCGACCGTTGTGCCGGACCAGCCCCCTCTGCCCTGCCGGGCATCTCCCCCACAGGTGGGGAGAGCACAAGTGGCATGACCTTCCCGCATCTTGAACGTCAAGCCGAGCTGAGCCGCTGTTGTTTTGGCGAGTCGTTGCGCCCAGCCAATCTCCCCAGCTGTGGGGGAGATGCCCGGCAGGACAGAGGGGAGCACACACGGCACAGCGTCAACAAAAAGGCGGCGCCCACGCACCGCCCTCTATCTCATATCAACCCAAACTACTTCGCGTTCAGGAACTCGCCGACTTCGAGCAGGCTGAACTCGTTATTGTCGGCCTTGTCGACGGCGCGGCCGGCCGAGAAGGGCAGGTTGTTGTCGTTGCCGATGATGATGTGCGTGGCGTCGACGCGGTCGACGTTTTCGATCGTCACGAACGGCATGTCGTAGACGGCGTCCTTGCCGCCGGCCTTCTTCTTGTTGTCGGGGTCCTGGATGTTCAGCAGGTCGATATAGCCGATCTTGCGGACGGCCTTGCCGACATTGGCGTCGTTGAATTCGATCTTGTAGACCCGCTTCAGCACGGCCGGAGCTTCGAAGCAGTCCGGCTTCGGCTGCTTCGGGTCGGCGCAAGCCTTGTCCGTTGTGCCGGCACCGTTATCGCGCTCGATGACGAGAGCGGTCGTCTCGTCGAGCATGTTGAAGTCGCCGATCGAGACACCCTTGTCTTCGAACGGATAGAGCCAACTGCGGCCGGTCCACTTCTTGGAAGCGACATCGAACTCGATGACGCGGATGGCGGTGTGGCCGTCGATGGTTTCCACCGTGCCGTCATCCTTATAGATGGCGCCTTCGAGCAGGCCGTAGAGCTTGGCGCCGTCCTTCGACATGGCGAGGCCTTCGAAGCCGCCGGAGCGCTTCAGGTTGAAGACCGGCATCTTTGCGGCCGGGTTTGATGGAACCGAGAGAAGCGGATTGTCAGGCGAAAGAACCGGCTTGCCGTCGAGCGTCGTCGGGATGACGTCGGTGAGGCGGCCTGATGTGTCGAACTTCAGGATGTAGGGACCGAATTCGTCGCCGAGCCAGAAGCCGTCGGCAACCGGCTGGATCGATTCGATGTCGAAGTCGGCGCCGGTGAGATAACGCGTGTCGCTGCCTTCAAGCACGATCGGGAACGGGGCGATCTTATTGGGGTCGGAAAGGAAGAGGTTCTTGACGACTTCAGCCTTGTTGCCGGCCCAGTCGAACTTCATCTGGTGCAGGAAGAGCATGGAATCCGACGAGTTGGACTTCGAGCCGAAGCCGTTGTCGGAGAGTGTCCAGAAGGTGCCGTCGGCCATCGTCTTGACGCCCGAAAAACCCTGGATCGGCTGGCCGTCGAAGGGAAGCTTCAGATCGGTGATGCGGGTGCCGTCCTTGCCGGGAACGGTGCCGAGCGCCTCGGTGCGCTTGCGGTCCGGCGTCGTAAACTTGCCGGAATGCTTGAGGAATTCGGGGGCATCGGCCGGTGCCGGAACGACGGTGTTGGCAGGCAGGATCGCCTGGCCGGCGAGCTTGGCCGGGAACTGCTGCTGGTCGGCCGATGCGGAGCCTGCGACCAAGATGAAAAGCGATACGGAAGCAAAAAGGACGTTCTTCATAATATCCCCGTGGAACGGATTGCAAAGGCCTTCCGCTTAGCAGGGCTTCAGTGTCAGCGAATTGACGGTTGGGTGAAGCTTTGGTGACGTACTACAGCGCCGCGCGTCTTTCTCAGACGCGCAAAGGACGCTGTAACATTTTGAATTTACGCATCAGCCGTGCAGAACGACCGCCGGCGTGTTCAGCACGGTGACCGCGCGCGAGGTAAGCGCCATGACGCCGAGCGCCTGGCCGCGTCCCTTCACAGCATGGGTGCCGAGATCCTCGCAGGTGATGTCGTCGGGAAAATTCATGCGCCGGGCAAGCTCGCTGGAGATCAGAACCGATCGGTTCAGACTGCGGCAGAGCGTCTCCAGCCGGGCGGTGGTGTTCACCGTATCGCCGAAATAGCTGATCTTGTGATGGTCGACGCCGATTTCGGCGGTGATGATCTCGCCGCCGTGAAGGGCGGCGCGGAGCTTTGGCACCTGCCCGTAATTTTTCCGCCAGCCGGCGGCATTGGCTTCGATGTCGGCAAGGATATCGAAGATGCAGCGCACACAACGTGCATCCTTGACGCCGCGGGCAAGCGGCCAGGTGATGATCGCCGCATCGCCGACATAGTCGTTGATCATGCCCTTGTGGCGCCTGACGGGCTCGGCGAAGGCCGCAAACAGGGAGTTCAGCAGTTGTTGCGCCCTGAGGTCGCCATGCTTCTCGGCAAAAGCCGTCGAATCGACGAGGTCGATGAACAGGAAGACGCGCTCTTCCTTGACCGGATTGCGGTAGCGGCTGATGAGCATGCTGAGGAAGACTTCACGACCAAGCAGTTCTCGCACGCGCAAGACGAAGATCAGCATCGTGCAGACCGCAAGCGCATACAGGAACACCTCGAACGGCATGATGACGAGGTCGAGGAGCGACGCCGGCTTCAGCATGCCGAGCGACCAGAGCAACAGGCCGGCGCAGGCAAAGCCGATGCTCATCAGGATTTCGTAGATCACCAGTTCGGTGATGATGAAGGCGAAGGTCGGCAGCTTTTGGATGCGTCTATAGAGCGCCCGAAATAGCACCTTGCGCTCGAAGGCGAGAATCGGCATGCCGATGAACAGCGCGAAGATCGCCCCAATAACCGGCGTCTGATTGGAGTAGAACATCAGATCATAGACGACGCCGCTGGCCGCGAGGACGATCGCGATGAGGATCCAATTCTGTGTCGGAGATATTTCCTGCATGCCGCCTCTGCGCCGTGAGTTTTCCCGGCCATTGTTTCAGGCCGGAAAAAACCGTCAAGCGAATTCGAAATTGCAGCGCCGCGCGTCTTTTAGAGGCGGCGGCGCTTGTTCCGAAGCCAATTCGCCGACTTTGTTGGGCCACGTGATTGCCTCTGCAACACCTTGTCAATCTCAGGTCTCCGCCGTATTGCTATCAATAGTTGTGGGCGCCTTCCTGCACAGGAGTATCATGTACAGATTGATAGTTTTCTCAGTGATCACGATCGCGGCTGGCTCCGCACATGCGAGCGGGGTTCCGTTTTTCACCAGTCCTGATGTGCCCGATTATTCCGCAAAGATGATCGTGCGTGATACCTATAATGACGAAGGGGGCCGCCAACGGGTCGTCCAACATCACAACGGCTGGACGCATGTTGAAGAGGACAGACGCGAAGAAACGAACATTTATTACGGACACTTCTTCAAGAATGTTGTTCTGACGGCAACCAGGAAGAATGGTGAGATCTCGTCAATCGAGGTCAGGCAGGTCGAGCCGTCTCAGGACTATAACGGCATCACGGAGGTCAAGGAAACCGATGATGTCGAGGCCATCGGCGGTGAGCAGTGTCGTTGGCGGGAGATTATTCGGAAAATGGATAAGGACGGGTCCGGGCCCGTTTGTTTAACTTGCCTGACCGGCGACGGAATAGAGGTCGCGACGAAAGTACTTTTCTCCAGTCGAGAGGTGATGTCCGAGACGCGGTTGGTTGAACTGCAGCGCGGGCCTGTGTCGGGGGCGGCGGTACGACCACCTATGCAGCTTTTTGAAGCCGGTACCTGGCTCAAACCATTGCCAAGCTATGACGATTACACTCCAAATGCTGGAGACTTTGAGGCGAAGCTGGTCAGCCACAGATCCGAAGAGAGGCTGTTGCGTCATTATCCCTGGTGGCTCCGACAGCGTGACGGCGAGGATGGATCAATCCTGATCACCGTCTGGAACGAACTCGAAGACCAAGGGCTCCAATATTCCGAATCCAAGGGTGAGCGCAGGTTCGAAGCTATCCGCTCCTCCTCGAATCCCGGGCCGTTCTCCAAGAGATTCGACATTGTGTCTGGGATGGTCGACATGAGAAAACAGGATCGGCTGCTTGGCGAAGACTGCGCATGGTATAACCGGACACCGGATTCCGCTGATGCAGGTCTGATGCAATGTCTGACTTCGGACGGTATACCGCTGATTGATGAACACTGGTCCGGCTGGGGTGACGGCGAGATATTCAAAATAGTGGCGTTAACGCGCCGGTCTGTGAGCATGGATGAAATGCAACCACCTCGTGATTACCTCGAGCCTGCTGCCTGGGGATTTATCAGGCCCCAATACTAGAGAGATAAAGGTAGTAGCCTAAACAAGGCAATGGCTTAGCCGTGAATGGCTAAGCTTTGATATGCAGTCGTCTCAGAGGCTGACGGTCTCGACCTTCCGCCCGACGAAGCGCAGGGCGATCGCGCCCTGGATCAGCTGCAGTGCCGGCTCGCCGAAAAGATCGCGCCGCCAGCCGTGCAGGGCAGCGACTTCCGCCTTCTCGCCCTCGGCGGCGATCTTGTCGAGATCCTCGCTGTTGGCGATCACCTTCGGCGCCACGCCGTGTTTTTCCGAAATCAGCTTCAGCAGCACCTTCAACAATTCGACGGCAGCAGCGGCCCCTTCGGGCGCCTGCGCCTGGCGCGGCACATGCGGCATATCGGCCTTCGGAAGATCAAGAGCGGTGTTGACGGCCTCAATGACCGCAGCGCCGGAGACCGAGCGCTCCCAGCCCTTCGGAATGGTGCGCAGCCGGCCGAGCGCCTCGGTATCCTTGGGCTGCTGCTGGGCGATTTCGTAGATCGCATCGTCCTTCAGCACCCGCGAACGCGGCACGTTGCGGGCCCGCGCCTCGCGTTCGCGCCAGGCGGCGACATATTTGAGGATCGCCAGCTCCTGCGGCTTGCGCAGGCGCATCTTCAGCCGCTGCCATGCATCGTCGGGATGCATGTCGTAGGTTTCGCGCGACTCGAGAATGTCCATTTCCTCGGAGAGCCAGGAGGTGCGGCCTTCGCGATCAAGTTCCGCCTTCAGCGACAGGTATACGTCGCGCAGGTGGGTGACGTCGGCCAGCGCATAATCCAGCTGTTTGTCCGACAGCGGCCGGCGGCTCCAGTCGGTGAAGCGCGACGACTTGTCGATATGCACGTTCTTGATACGGCTGACCAGCTGGTCATAGGAGACGCTGTCGCCGAAGCCGCAGACCATGGCGGCGACCTGCGTGTCGAAGATCGGATGCGGTATGAGATTGCCGCGATTGAAGATGATTTCGATGTCTTGGCGGGCCGCATGAAAGACCTTCAGCACCTTCGTATCGGCCATCAGCTCGAAGAAGGGGGCGAGATCGATGCCCTTGGCCAGCGGATCGACGAGAACTTCCGTCGTCGGGCTTGCCATCTGAATCAGGCAGAGCTCCGGCCAGAAGGTCGTTTCGCGCAGGAATTCGGTGTCGATGGTAATGAAGTCGGACTTGGCCAGCTCTTTGCAGGCGGCCGCCAAATCGGCGGTGGTTTCGATCATATCATTTCATTCGCAAGGAAAAGGTCGGTTAAACCTTCCTTCTCCTTTCGGTTCGATATGTCAATACAACAGCATACGCTTCGAGCATTGCTGGCTAAGAATCACGTCCAAACTGAGGCAAGGCGCGAAGCACAGCCCAACCGCGGTGAAAGCGCACTGCCTCAGCTTACCCTGAGATAGCTCGTCATCCCCGTCTTCTGATGCTCGATGATATGGCAATGCAGCAGCCAGTCGCCGGGATTGTCGGCGACGAAGGCAAGCTGCACCTTCTCGTCCGGCTGGATGAGATAGGTATCTGACACCAGCGGCATTACCTGCTGCGTCGAGGAGGAGATCACCGTGAAGCTCATCCCGTGCAGATGGATCGGATGCGCATGCGGCGTGGTATTTTCGAGATTGAAGACATAGCTCTTGCCGAGCTTCAATTCCGCAAGCGGCGCTGTCGGATCGGGCGTGTCGCCTGGCCACGGCACCTTGTTGATTGCCCAGAAACTGTAGCCGAGCGTGCCGCAGATGCTTTCGACGCTAGCATTCTCGGCAGTGGCGCTCAGTATCAGCGGGATCTGCTCGGCGGCGGTTAGATCGGCCTTCTGGACGGGGTTGTCGACAAGCGGCCCGAGATCGCCGATGGCGCGCTTCAATGATGATCCGACCGCGCGCAGGCTGGCGATCGTCTTCGGCGTCGTGCCGCGGATATCTTCCAGCGTCGCGATCGCGCCTTCGCCGTCGGGCATGCGCACGGCAAGATCGAGCCGCTGGCCCGGTCCGATCTGCAGCAGGTCGAGGGAAAAACGCTTCGGCACCGGATTGCCGTCGATCGCAATCACGGTGGCGTCGGCGCCTTCCATCTTCAGGGAGAAGATCCGCGTCACGTCGGTGACCGCGATGCGCAGCCGAACCAGCCCGCCGGCTGGCGCGTCGTATCGCGGTTCCTGATGCCAGTTGGCGGTGCGCACCGTGCCGTAGGTGCCGGTCTTGGCCGCATCGCGCGGGCGGAAGGGGGCGATGAATTGGCCGTCGCCGCCGAGCCGCCAGTCGCGCAGGTTCAGCACCACCTCCGCATCGAACTCCGGATCGGCCGGGTTCTCGACGACGATGACGCCGGTCATGCCGTGTCCCATCTGCGTCAGCGTGTTGCAATGCGGATGATACCAGAAGGTGCCGGCGTCGGGCGGCGTGAAGGCATAATCGAAGCTGTCGCCGGTATAGACGTAGGGCTGCGTCATGAAGGGCACGCCGTCCATTCGGTTGTCGATGCGAAGCCCGTGCCAATGGATCGTTGTCGGCTCGTCGAGCCCGTTGGTCAGCCGCGCCGCATAGGGCCGGCCCTTGGTCATTCTGAGAACCGGCGGCATGCCGTCATTGCCCCAGCTCATGATATCTTTGGTCGGGCCCGCTTCCGTCAGCATGGCCTCGGTTTTCAAGGCTTTCAGCAGCTGCGGCTCCGGTGCCGCCTCCGCAAGCCCGAATCTGCCGGCGATGCCGATGCCCACTCCATAAGCGCCGGCGACGGCGGACGCCTTCAGGAGATTGCGGCGGGTGAGAAGAGGCATGGGATGCTCCGCGGTGACGATGCCGACCCTTTTAAAGTTGACTGGAGCCTTCAGCAATACGCGAAGCGAAGCCAAACTGCCGCAGTGCTCTCCGCCGCAGCCTCGCCATAAACGCCTGCCAAACGTCCGGCCGCGTGCGCCAAGCCTTGACAAATCGGAGCGTCCATGCGCTTTTCCGCCCGATTTTCTTGTCGGCGCTTGAGGGTTCTTGGAACCCTTGCTGCCGTCTCAGCATAGCCCAGGATTTGAGATCATGCATCGCTATCGCAGCCACACATGTGCCGCCCTCCGCAAGTCGGATGTCGGCTCGACCGTCCGTATTTCCGGCTGGGTCCACCGCGTTCGCGACCATGGCGGCGTTCTCTTCATCGACCTTCGCGACCATTACGGCATCACCCAGGTCGTTGCCGATCCCGACAGCCCGGCCTTCAAGATGGCGGAAACCGTGCGTGGCGAATGGGTCATCCGTATCGACGGCCTCGTCAAGGCCCGCACCGAAGATACCGTCAACAAGACCATGGCAACAGGCGAGATCGAGCTCTACGCGCAGGAGATCGAAATCCTCTCCGCCGCCAAGGAATTGCCGCTGCCGGTCTTCGGCGAGCCGGACTATCCCGAAGACGTCCGCCTCAAATATCGCTTCCTCGACCTCCGCCGCGAAACGCTGCATCGGAACATCGTCAAGCGCACCCAGGTCATCTCGGCCATGCGCCGCGAAATGGGCAATGTCGGCTTCACCGAATATACGACGCCGATCCTGACGGCCTCCTCGCCGGAAGGCGCGCGCGACTTCCTGGTGCCGAGCCGCATCCATCCCGGCACCTTCTACGCGCTGCCGCAGGCACCGCAGCAGTATAAGCAACTGCTGATGGTGGCGGGCTTCGACCGCTACTTCCAGATCGCGCCGTGCTTCCGCGACGAAGACCCGCGCGCCGACCGCCTGCCGGGCGAATTCTACCAGCTCGACCTCGAAATGAGCTTCGTCACCCAGGAAGACGTCTGGAACACGATGGGTCCGTTGATGACCAACATTTTCGAGGAATTCGCCGACGGCAAGCCGGTCACCAAGGAATGGCCGCGCATCCCCTATGACGAGGCGATCCGTAAATATGGTTCGGACAAGCCGGACCTGCGCAATCCCATCGTCATGGAAGCTGTGACCGAACATTTCGCCGGCTCCGGCTTCAAGGTCTTCGCCGGCATGATCGCCTCGAACCCGAAGGTCGAGATCTGGGCGATCCCGGCAAAGACCGGCGGTTCCAGAGCGTTCTGCGATCGTATGAATGCCTGGGCGCAGTCGACTGGTCAGCCTGGTCTCGGTTACATCTTCTGGCGCAAGGAAGGTGACAAGCTCGAGGGCGCCGGCCCGCTTGCAAAGAACATCGGTGAGGAGCGCACCGACGCGATCCGTACCCAGCTCGGCCTCGATGACGGTGACGCCTGCTTCTTCGTTGCCGGCGATCCGGCCAAGTTCTACAAGTTTGCCGGTGAAGCCCGCACCAAGGCCGGCGAAGAGCTGAACCTTGTCGATCGCGACCGTTTCGAACTCTGCTGGATCGTCGACTTCCCGTTCTTCGAATGGAGCGAGGAAGAAAAGAAGGTCGATTTCGCCCACAACCCGTTCTCTATGCCTCAGGGCGGCCTCGATGCGCTTGAGAATCAGGATCCGCTGACCATCAAGGCGTTCCAGTATGACGCCGTCTGCAACGGCTTCGAAATCGCCTCGGGCTCAATCCGCAACCAGTCGCCGGAAACCATGGTCGCTGCCTTCGAGAAAGTGGGCCTCAGCCAGCAGGATGTCGAAGACCGTTTCGGCGGCCTCTATCGCGCCTTCCAGTATGGTGCGCCCCCACATGGCGGTGCTGCCTTCGGTATCGACCGTATCATCATGCTGCTCGTCGGCGCGAAGAACCTGCGGGAAATCTCGCTGTTCCCGATGAACCAGCAAGCCCAGGACCTGCTGATGGGGGCGCCGAGCCCGGCAACCCCGACACAACTGCGCGAGCTCTCGATCCGGCCGATCCCGCCGGTCAAGAAGGACTGAGATCGCCTGATCCCGAGTGCAAACGCCCGACAATCGCCGGGCTTTTCTTTTGGTTCGGTCGCTCAGGCGCCATCATCCAGGGAATGTCGGTGCAGGCGAGGGACGGAGCATCCCGCGGGCAATTGCTTGATATCGCAGCCATTGCCATTTCTGAAGTCGCCCGCCACCGCGCCTGAATACGAAAAGGCCCGGCAGAAGGACTGCCGGGCCTTTGATCGCAAGATCGAAGCGATCAGTCGTTGGCGGTCACCTTGACGCCAAGCACCTGCGGCAGCGTATTCGGAGCGCCCATGGCGGCGCCCACGATCGTCGGGAACGGCACCGGCTTTTCAGGAGCGGCCTTGACGGTCAGGCTCTTCGGGTCGTCGAGGAAGGTGTTGACGGCAGCCGAAACGGCGTTCTGCAGTTCCGGGATATTGAGCTGCGCCAGCATGATCGGCGTCATCGCCTTCAGCGAATCCGCCATCTGCTTGCCCGATATGTTCTGCTGCGAACCGGCATAATCGAGCGCGCGCTTGGTGATCGAGGCATCTTCGAAGCGCACTTGCGCCGCCTCGAAGGACAGCTGCTGCATCAGGCCGAGCATGGCAAGGCCAAGCGCCTGCTGCGACTGTTCCTTGTTCGCACCGGCTTCGGATTGCTTCATCGCATCCTGCATCGATTTCATGAAGGCCATCGTGTAGCCGGAGAATTTGAAGCCGAGGTTCAGCTTGCCGATGTTGGTGAAGTCGAACGCCAACTCAGAAATGTCGATCGTGCCGGGGGCGAGTTCCCAGGCGCCCTTCATGGTGATGTCGCCCTGGATGTGCTGCAGGGCGAGCTTCTCGATCGCGTCCTTGCTCTGCGGATCTTCGGCTTTGCTGAGATCGGCCTTCATGCTTTTGAAGGCGCCGTCAAAATCGAAGCCGGATTCGTCTTCACGCAGTGTCAGATTGACGTCGCTTTCGAGCAGCGAGAACATTTCCTCGCCGTCCTTGACCACCTTCAGTGGGCCGGTATGGGCGGTCTCGTAAAGCATCATGGTATCGAGCGTATCGCCGCCCGCCGTTGCCGGGACCGAGATGCCGCCAAGCGTCAGTCCTTCCGCCGTCACCGTGACGCCGTCTTCCGTCTTGTTGATGTCGGGGAAGGCGGCTTCTTCGATGTAATAGCCGCCATCCTCGTCTTCTTCGACGCCCGATAGGGTGACCTCGCCGATGGGCAGGCTTTCGCCGTTGGCCGGTTTGACGCTGACATTCTTCAATGTCACGGTCGTGCCATCGATATCGACGCCGTCGGCCGAAATCGTTCCGCCCTGCGCGGCATAGGCAGCGTTGATCTTTTTCAGCAGGTCGGCGCTGTCGAGAGCGAAAGCCGAGCCGGCAAGTGAGAAAAAGGCGGCGCCCGACAGCATCAGCCGCGTTGTCCGGTAAAAATTCATGGGGTGATTCCTCTGGTGGCGTGGTGGCGGTTGGAAATCTGCAGTGACGCTACTACGGATTGGGCCCACTTTATATTTGCGGATCTCTAAATTTCTATTGAGAGGAACGGCAAACGAAGTCCAAATTGCGGCGGAGCGTTTGTCTCATCCTTTGATGTCAGTCCCAAGACTTCATCCACAGCTGCAACGGCCCGGTTTCCTTGCCCGCCGGCCGCTTCTGAGCTAGTCAGAACCTATGGGACAAGAGATTTTGCCGCCTTCAGGCGGAGACGACGATCACATCCAACCGGTCGACCTCAAGGCGGCGCTCGAGCAGCGTTACCTTGCCTATGCGCTGTCGACCATCATGCACCGCGCCCTGCCTGATGTGCGCGACGGGCTGAAGCCTGTCCATCGCCGCATCGTCTATGCGATGAACGAGATGGGGCTGAGGCCGAACTCGGCCTTCAGAAAATGCGCCAAGATCGTCGGCGAAGTGATGGGTAATTACCATCCGCACGGCGACCAGTCGATCTACGATGCGCTTGCCCGTCTCGCCCAGGACTTCTCGCAGCGCTACACGCTGGTCAACGGCCAGGGCAATTTCGGCAATATCGACGGCGATAGCCCCGCCGCCATGCGTTACACCGAATCGAAGATGACGGCGGTCTCCGAACTGCTGCTCGAAGGCATCGACCAGGATGCCGTCGATTTCCGCGACACTTACGACGAATCGAATTCCGAGCCGGTTGTCCTTCCCGGCGCCTTCCCGAACCTGCTCGCCAACGGCTCCTCCGGCATTGCCGTCGGCATGGCGACCTCGATCCCGTCGCACAATGCCCACGAGCTTTGCGATGCCGCCCTGCATCTGATCAAGCATCCCGATGCGACCGTCGAAAAGCTCGTCGAATTCATTCCCGGCCCGGATTTCCCCACCGGCGGCATCATTATCGACAGCCGCGACAGCATCATCGAGAGCTACCGCACGGGGCGCGGCGGTTTCCGCGTGCGGGCGAAATGGCAGACGGAAGATCTCGGCCGCGGCGGCTATCACATCGTCATCACCGAAATTCCCTTCCAGGTGCAGAAATCGCGGCTGATCGAGAAGATCGCCGAGCTGCTGATCGCCCGCAAGCTGCCGCTGCTGGAAGATATCCGCGACGAATCGGCCGAAGATATTCGTGTCGTGCTGGTGCCGAAGACCCGCAGCGTCGATCCGACGATCCTGATGGAATCGATGTTCAAGCTGACGGAACTGGAAAGCCGCTTCCCGCTCAACATGAACGTGCTCTCCATGGGCCGCATCCCGCGGGTCATGGCGCTGAACGAGGTGTTGAAGGAGTGGCTGGACCACCGCCGCGAAGTTCTGCAGCGCCGTTCGCGCTTCCGTCTGGCGGCGATCGATAGGCGCCTCGAAATCCTCAGCGGCCTGCTGGTCGCCTACCTCAACATCGATGAGGTCATCCGCATCATCCGCGAGGAGGACGAGCCGAAGCCGGTCATGATGGCGCGCTGGGATCTCACCGACAATCAGGTCGAGGCGATCCTCAATATGCGGTTGCGCGCCTTGCGCAAGCTCGAAGAGTTCGAGATCCGCAAGGAATTCGACGAACTCACCAAGGAGAAAGGCGAGATCGAAGCGTTGCTTTCCTCCGACGACAAGCAGTGGCAGACGGTCGCCTGGGAAATCGGCGAAGTGAAGAAGAAATTCGCCAAGGCGACCGAGGTCGGCCGCCGCCGCACCCAGTTTGCCGACGCGCCCGAGACCGACGAGGAGGCAATCCAGCAGGCGATGATCGAGAAGGAACCGATCACCGTCGTCATTTCCGAGAAGGGCTGGATCCGTGCGCTCAAGGGCCATATCGCCGATACGGCGACGCTGACCTTCAAGGAAGGTGACGGCTTGAAGATCGCCTTCCCGGCGCAGACGACGGACAAGATCCTGATCGTCACCACCGGTGGCAAGGCCTTCACGCTCGGCGGCGACAAGCTGCCGGGCGGTCGCGGTCACGGCGAGCCGCTGCGCATCATCGTCGATATGGACAACGACCAGGCGGTGCTGACCGCTTTCGTCCATGAGCCCTCGCGCAAGCAGCTGATCGTCTCGACCGCCGGCAACGGTTTCGTCGTACCGGAGGCCGAGCTGGTCGCCAATACGCGCAAGGGCAAGCAGATCATGAACGTCGCGCTGCCCGAGGAAACGCAGCTGCTCGTGCCCGTCAGCGGCGACCATGTCGCCGTCGTCGGCGAAAACCGCAAGCTGCTGGTCTTCCCGCTGGCGCAGGTGCCGGAAATGTCGCGCGGCAAGGGCGTGCGTCTGCAGCGTTACAAGGATGGCGGCATTTCCGACGTCCGCTGCTTCGCGATATCGGACGGTCTCGTCTGGGAAGACAGCGCCGGCCGCACGTTCACGAAGAACAAGGACGAGCTCGCCGAATGGCTGGCCGACCGCGCCACCGCCGGCCGCACCGTGCCGAAGGGCTTCCCGCGCAGCGGCAAATTCGCCGGCTGAGGCCTAAAAATTCCGCGCCCGACTCTTGGCGGGCGCGGCAATGCCTCTATTTCTCTCCTGTTACCAAAAATACAAACAGGCCGGCTCCGAGGGCGGACGGAATGGCCGCGGCCCGTGCGCTTGGGGAAGTGCGCGCGCCTTAACGGAGGAAAATCGATGCCCGCCAGCACCATCAAATTGCATGTCACGCACACCTATAAAGCGCCGCCTGCCGTTGTCTATGACGCCTGGCTCAACCCCGAAATAGCCCGCCGCTTCCTGTTTGCTACTGACGAGGGTCATGTCATCCGCGCCGATATCGATCCCCATGTCGGCGGCCGTTTCTTCGTCGTCGACCGCCGCCCGACCGGCGACGCCTTTCACCAGGGCGTCTTCCTGGAGCTGAAGCGCCCGCGACGCATGGTCTTCAGCCTTTCCGTCGAGGAGCACGATCACAATTGCGACCGCGTCGAGATCGACATCGAACCTCTCGGCAGCGGCAGCCGTCTGACGCTGACCCATGAAATGTGCGCCGAATGGGCCGAACACGAGGAAAAGACCCGGAAGGGCTGGGCGCATGTGGTCGAGGGGCTTGGCAGGGAACTGGAGCAGCAGCAGTTCAAGGCGACGGGCTGAGCGGTATGCTGAAATCCCGCAGGAAGCGGGTCGCACCTTCTTCGTCGATCTCGCCGGCGGCGACGTCTAATACAAATGCAATGACCTGGGCGTTGTCGGCATTGATGACGTAGTGGTTGATGTAGAGAAACGTAAACGCCGCGAGATAGCCGGTACGCTTGTTTCCATCCGCGAATGGATGGTTTTTAACAATGGCATAGAGATAGGCTGCGGCGAGTACGAAGATGTCGCCGTATGCAGCCTTGTTAAGCGGGCGTGCCAAGCTGGTTTCCAATGCATTGGCATCCCGCAGGCCAGCCAGACCGCCATGCTCTGCGATTTGCTCATCGTGCACATTTTCGATCGCTTGGCGGCTTAGCCACTTAAGCCGTGTCATTTCGCAAGTTCGCGGAGCGCCACCCGATATTTTTCCATGCCGATGCGTGCTGCCCGCATTTGCTCGGCAAGATCCGCCGATTCTGGTACAAGCTGGATATTACCCTCGATCTCTCGCAGTTCGAGGCTGTCGCCGCTGCTCAGGCCCAACCGCTGCAGCACCTCTTTAGGGATGATTACACCCTCGGAATTTCCGATCTTGCGGATCGTGACGTTCATCATTCTGTCCTCTGTGGTAACGGCGTTATAACGCGGCGCCAACCAGGCGACAATGTCCTATCCTGCCATTTGCCTGATGCTTTTCCTCCGCACCATCCAGGCCGAGTGCGCCGCGATCGCCGTCACCAGGATACCGCCGCCGACCAAGGTCATCAGCGTCGGCGTTTCCGCAAAGATCAGCCACACCCAGATCGGTGCGAGCACGGTTTCGAGCAGGTAGAACATGCCCACCTCCGGCGCCGAGAGGTAACGCGGCCCGGTTGCCAGGCACCAGAAGGCAAGCGGCATCATCACCGCGCCGTTGAAGAGGATCCAGACAGGATGCTCGATCGAAAAACCGCCTGCCGGCATGACCGAGATCAGGCCGACCGCCGCCGGCAGAACCGTCGAAAGCAGCGAGACGAAGCCCATCTCCCGGCGTGAGGCGCGGCTGACGGTGATGGCGGCGGCGATGATGAACGCGGTAAGCAGCGCCATGATATCGCCGAAGAGATGGCCGCCCGAAAGCCCGTCCCGCACGATCAGGCCGACGCCGAAAATCATCGCCGCCATGGCGATCAGCGTTGCTGGCGCCGGCCGCTCCTTGAGGAAAATCCAGGAAAGCAGCGCGGCGAACATCGGATTGAAGGCGACGATGAAAACGACATTGGCCGTCGACGTGTTGAAAACGGCGAGAATGAAGATCACCGTCGTCAGCCCGTAGAGCAGACCGGTAAAGAGGCCCGGCCAGCCCGGCACCAGCATTGGCCATCGCCCCTTGGCAATCCTGAGCGCGGTTGCGACCAGAAGCGTCACGCCAAGGGTCGCTATGCTTCTTACCGCAAGGATCGACCACAGCTCGCCGTCGGCGAGCCTCATCAGCGGGATATCCACGGAAAGCGCCAGCCCGCCGATTGTCGTCAGCAGCAGGCCCTTCCGATGGTCGGAAAGAGCGGTGGGGAACATTCAGTCGTGGGTGCTCTCGGGCATGGACGAGGGATCGAAGCGTTCCCAGCCGCGCGGGGTCAGGTGCTCCTGCGGCTGAAAGCGCGTCTTGTAATCCATTTTCCGCGACCCTTGAACCCAGTAGCCGAGGTAGACATGCGGCAGTCCCAGCGCTTTCGTGCGCCTGACATGATCGAGAATCATGAAGGTGCCGAGCGAACGGCGCTCGAGGGCCGGATTGAAATAGGAATAGACCATCGACAGCCCGTCGCTCATCGTGTCGGTCAGCGCAGCGCCAAGCAGCTCGCCCTTCGGGCGCTGCTCCAGTCCTGAGCCTTCCTCACGCAGGCGATATTCGATGATTCTCGTATTCACATGCGTGTCTTCCACCATGATTGCATAGTCGAGCACGGTCATGTCGGACATGCCGCCCTGCTGGTGGCGAAAATCGAGATAGCGCCGGAAGAGCGAATATTGCTCGCTGGAAGGCTGGGCCGCGAATTCGGTGGCGATGACGTCGGAATTGGCGGCAAGCACCCGTTTCATCGATTTGGTCGGTTCGAATTCCTGGGCGAGAATTCGCACGGAAACGCACGCGCGACAGGATTCGCAGGCCGGGCGATAAGCGATGTTCTGCGAGCGGCGGAAACCGCCCTGTGTCAGGATGTCGTTCATCTCGGCGGCGCGCGGGCCGACCAGATGGGTGAACACCTTGCGTTCCATCTCATGCGGCAGGTACGGACACGCAGCCGGAGCCGTCAGATAAAACTGCGGGGATGGCGTCGTCTGCGTATTCATTTGTCGCGGAAATTTCCCTGTCGAGACCGTGCCGTTTCCTGACAGCATGACCTAAGAATAAAAAACGTCAACAGCGGGGCGCGTTTCGCCCTTCATATCAGTCTTCTAATTTCAGATATGGAGCGCCTGCACCCATCGGCAAAGGGAGGCGGAGACTTTATTTGGTCTCCGCCCGGGGTCACAGTTAGGGTCTCAGGCCGTGCGCACCGTCGCCGTGCCCACAAGCAGGTCGTGAACGAGACGGCTGCGTTCAATGAACAGGCCGGCAAGCAGGATGAGCGGCGTCAGCACCGAGTTGAGGATCCAGAACAGTGCGAGATGCACGATTGCCGTCATGAAATCCATCGGCCGTCCGTCGACGCGCACGATCGCAATTCCCATGGCCCGCATGCCGAGCGAGGCCTGGCTCGGCCCGCCCACCGTCAGGCCGAAGTAGATGCCGGCGACGATGACGAAGAGAGCAGGGTAGAGAAAGAAGCCGAGCCCCAGCGTGACGATCGACACGAAGAACAGCACGATCGCCGCGGGAATGCAGAGCAGCGCCACGATGACGTAGTCGAGGATGAAGGCGAAGACCCGGCGGCTCAACACGCCGCTATAGGCGCGCCAGTCCTCCGGTGCGGCATAGAGCGGATTGGGGTTGTAGCTCATCTCAATCTCCTCAGGAAAAGCGATGCCGCTGATATGGTATCGGCAGGGCCAAATGCAATAATCTGCCCCAAAATCACCGCTTTGCGAGAATTTTCGCCACTTCGACCGCGAAATAGGTGAGAACACCGTCGCACCCCGCCCGCTTGAACGACAGCAGCGTTTCGAGCATCGCCCGCTCGCCGTCGATCCAGCCATTCATCGCCGCCGCCTTGATCTGCGTATATTCGCCGGACACCTGGTAGGCGAAGGTCGGCAGGCCAAAGGCCTCCTTCATCCGCCAGCAGATATCGAGATAGGGCAAGCCCGGCTTGACCATCAGCATGTCGGCGCCTTCCTCGACGTCGAGGGCCGCGTCGCGGATTGCCTCGGTGCCGTTGGCGGGGTCGATATAATAGGTCTTCTTGTCGCCTTTCAGCAGCCCGCCCGTCGAGATCGCCTCGCGATAGGGACCGTAGAAGGCGGAGGCGAATTTCGTCGCATAGCTCATGATGCCGACACTCTGGTGACCGGCTGCATCGAGCGCCATGCGGATCGCGCCGATGCGTCCGTCCATCATCTCCGACGGCGCGATGATGTCGGCGCCCGCATCCGCTTGCATCACGGCGGCGCGTGCCACCTGGTCGACCGTCTCGTCGTTGACGATCTCGCCGCCTCTGAGGATGCCGTCATGGCCGTGGCTGGTGAAGGGGTCGAGCGCGACGTCGGTGATGATGCCGATATTGGGCACCGCCTTCTTGATCGCCGCTGTCGCCCGATTGATCAAGTTGTTGGCTTCGAGGCTGTTCGAGCCGGTCTCGTCACGCAGTTCCATCTCGATATTCGGAAAGGTGGCAAGCGCCGGAATGCCGAGGCCGGCCGCTTCCCGCGCGGCTTCGACAGCCTTGTCGATGCTCATGCGGTTGACGCCGGGCATGGCCGCGATCGGATCGACGATGCCGGAACCCGGCACGATGAAGATCGGCCAGATCAGGTCGTCGACCGTCAGCCGGTTCTCCTGCACCAGCCGGCGTGTCCAATCCGCCTTGCGGTTGCGCCGCATGCGGCGATGACCGGTGATGTCGTCGACGAGATGCGTCCTGTCCTGCATGATATCTGTCCTTGGCCCATTCCATTTATCGGAGCGCTCATTATCATGGCGCCTGGAAAATCCAAACCGGACGATTGGCCGCGGCGGAAAAACCTATTCATGTCGCCCGGAAGCGTGCAGCGGTTCCGGGATAGCGACATGCATAAAAACAAGGTGCTTTTATCGCATAACCCCAAAAATCGGAGTGGATTTTCGGGGGTATGCGCCAACGCAATGTTATAGAGCGCCTTTGGCGCGTCTTGTCAGGCGCGCGGCGCTTTTGCGAAGATGCAACCCCGAACCGATGTCTGCGCTATGGAAACCGAATCCCCGACGATACCGAAACACACACTGGCGGATATCCTCTTCATTCTCTTCCTGAGACTGGTTGCCGTATCCTGCTTCTGGTTCGGCCTGCAATATTGGGCGATGCTCGTCGGTTATTCGCTGGTCGGCGCCGGCCGCTTCGATCTTTTGAGCCTGCCATGGAAGGTGGCGAGCACCAGCCTCGCCGTGCTCTTCCCCGTCGCCTCCCTCGGCCTCTGGCTCACCGTCTCCTGGGGACCGGTCATCTGGGTGCTGGCCGCCGGCGGACAAATCCTCATGTATGGCCTGCTGCCGGATATTTTCGGCCCCAACCAGCTGATCATCCTGCTGCATGTCATGGTCGCCGTCGTCTACTTGATTTTCCGCCTGCTGCTGTGGCTGGAAAAGCGCCGGCACCGCCGCCAGGTAAGTGTTGATTTACCCTGAGACAACGTGGGGTTACCGGTAAGGCTCCGTTAAGCCTGCGGTTTAAGTCGAATTTTATATGTATTCGATAGGGTCTCACTCAAGGCGGGAAGAGAACACACCGCCAAACAAACAGTGAGGCAGTCAATATGAACACGAAAATCAAGCCGCAGGCGGTATCGACCTTCCGTGACCAGCAGGACCACGACATCCGTGATCTTTACATGGAATCCCTTCATCTCGTTGAACGTCTGCACCGTCGTCTTCTCGACGTCATCAAGGACGAATTCGACCGTCAGGGTCGCAGCGACGTCAACGCCATCCAGGCGCTGCTGCTTTTCAACATCGGCAATTCCGAGCTGACCGCTGGCGAGCTGCGCTCGCGTGGCTACTATCTCGGCTCCAACGTTTCCTACAACGTCAAGAAGCTGGTCGATCTCGGCTTCATCAACCATCAGCGCTCGCGTATCGACCGTCGCTCGGTCCGCATCAGTCTGACCGAAACCGGCCAGGACATCGCCGAAACGGTGGCCAAGCTCTACGAACGCCACATCGCCTCGATCGACAAAGTCGGCGGCATCGGCACCGACGAGTTCACCCAGATGAACAAGCTGCTCCAGCGCCTGGACCGTTTCTGGAACGACCAGATCTTGTACCGCCTATAAGACCCCTGACCTCCTTCCAGGGTTGCAGAAAATCGGACGTGTTCCCTGCACGTCCGATTTGCCGTTTATATCCGCGTGGCATCTTTGCAACGCATGGCAGACAAGCACAAAGGCCTGTATTCAAGCCGTTTTTTAGCCGTTATTAACCGGCACGCTTACCCGTCATATGGTTCGTTGCGTCGTGTTTCCGGTAGCCGGCAGTCCTTCTACCCAGCCGGCAACACGAATTGGCCATATTGGTGTGGCAGCGGAAGGCTTAACAACCGGCGCTTTCAATTGACCGATCAGGAATGTTCAGGCTGCCGCATCGCGATCTTGTGATGGGGCAAGCGGAATTTTTTTGATGCGCCGGGATGACTGGGATCTGCGTTGAAGCGCAGTGATATCGCAAAGAGCCGCAGATCTCTTTATAGCGGCATTCAGTGGTTGGGACTATGTCGAAGAAAAACGGAATTGAAGCTCTCTCGCGCCGCGCTTTCCTGGCGTCCGCGGCAACGATTGGCGCCGGCGCGCTTGCCGCGCCGGCATTCGCGCAATCGGCGCTCGATACGCTGATCAATGCGCCGCGCCGCGGCAACTGGGACGACCAGTTCGACGCCAAGGCGGCGTCGCGCACGGCGACCGCCATGGTTTCCAACACGCCGATTCTCGGACCCCAATCGGTCGCAAGCGCGCAGCAGGCGATTATGCAGTATCAGCAGATTGCCGCAGCCGGTGGCTGGCCTGAGGTCAATCCCGGTGACCAGCGTCTGCAACTCGGCGTCAACTCTCCCGCCGTCCAGGCGCTGCGCCAGCGCCTGGCGATCACCGGTGATCTGCCGCGCGAGGCCGGCCTGTCCAATGCCTTCGATTCCTACGTCGATGGTGCGGTCAAGCGCTTCCAGGCCCGCCACGGTCTGCCGTCCGATGGTGTTCTCGGCGAATTCACGCTGAAGGCGATGAACATTCCTGCCGATGTCCGCCTGCAGCAGCTGAACACCAATCTGATTCGCCTGCAGACCTTCCCCGAAGACATGGGCCGCCGTCACCTGATGGTCAACATCCCGGCCGCCTATGTGGAGGCTGTCGAAGACGGCAGTGTCGCGACGCGCCACACCGCGGTTGTCGGCCGTCTCAGCCGCCCGACGCATCTCGTCAATTCGAAGATTTACGAGGTCATCCTCAATCCTTATTGGACGGCGCCGCGCTCGATCGTCGAGAAAGACATCATGCCGCTGATGCGCAAGGATCCGACCTATCTCGAAAAGAACGCCATCCGCCTGATCGACGGCAAGGGCAATGAAGTCGCCCCCGAGACCGTCGATTGGAACGGCGAAGCACCGAACCTGATGTTCCGTCAGGACCCCGGCAAGATCAACGCCATGGCGTCGACAAAGATCAATTTCTACAACAAGAACGGCGAGTATATGCACGACACGCCGCAGCAGGGCCTGTTCAACAAGCTGATGCGCTTCGAATCGTCGGGCTGCGTCCGCGTCCAGAACGTCCGCGACCTGTCGAACTGGCTATTGCGCGAGACCCCCGGCTGGAACCGCCAGCAGATGGAGCAGGTGATCGCAACCGGCGTCAACACACCGGTCAAGCTCGCCACGGAAGTTCCGGTCTATTTCGTCTACATCTCCGCCTGGGGCATGCCCGACGGCATCGTCCAGTTCCGCGACGACATCTATCAGATGGACGGCAACGCCGAGCTGGCGCTTGACACCACGGCTGGCATGGAACAGCCGGTCCAGTAAGCGGCGACTCTGCATCGTGATTTGAGAACCGCGCTTTCGGGCGCGGTTTTTTATGTCCGAGGAGACGCTCCTCGATGCGGTCGCCAAGTATCGGCGCGGCGCGGCCGCAAAAGAGCGTGAGCGCGCGCTTTGCTCAGCAAATGTCGTTCTCCGTATTGCTCTCGCCACAGCGGAAGGCTAATACCTCAGCGCATTCCAGTTGAGGAGCCCGCCCATGACCAATGCTTCCACCGAATCCTTCTTCAATCGCTCGCTTGCGGACGTCGATCCGGACATTTTCGGCGCGATCGGAAAGGAACTCGGTCGCCAACGGCACGAGATCGAACTGATCGCTTCTGAGAACATCGTCTCCCGCGCCGTGCTGGAAGCCCAGGGCTCCATCATGACCAACAAATATGCCGAGGGTTATCCCGGCAAGCGTTATTACGGCGGCTGCCAGTTCGTCGATATCGCCGAGGAACTGGCAATCGAGCGCGCCAAGAAGCTGTTCGGCGTCAATTTCGCCAACGTCCAGCCGAATTCCGGTTCGCAGATGAACCAGGCCGTGTTTCTGGCGCTGCTACAGCCCGGCGACACCTTCATGGGTCTCGACCTGAATTCGGGCGGCCACCTCACGCATGGTTCGCCGGTCAACATGTCCGGCAAGTGGTTCAACGTCGTCTCCTACGGCGTGCGCGAAGGCGACAACCTGCTCGACATGGATGAAGTCGCCCGCAAGGCCGAGGAAACCAAGCCGAAGCTCATTATCGCCGGCGGCACTGCCTATTCTCGCATCTGGGACTGGAAGCGCTTCCGCGAGATCGCCGACTCGGTTGGCGCCTACCTCATGGTCGACATGGCCCACATCGCCGGCCTTGTTGCCGGTGGCGTTCATCCGTCGCCATTCCCGCATTGCCATGTCGCGACGACGACGACCCACAAGTCGCTGCGCGGCCCGCGCGGCGGCGTCATCCTCACCAATGACGAGGATCTGGCGAAGAAGTTCAATTCGGCCGTCTTCCCGGGTCTTCAGGGCGGCCCGCTGATGCACATCATCGCTGCCAAGGCTGTTGCCTTCGGCGAGGCGCTGCAGCCGGAATTCAAGGATTATGCCGCCCAGGTCGTCAAGAACGCCAAGGCGCTGGCCGAAACGCTGATATCGGGTGGCCTCGACGTCGTCTCCGGCGGCACCGACAACCACCTGATGCTGGTCGACCTTCGCAAGAAGAACGCCACCGGCAAGCGCGCCGAGGCAGCGCTTGGCCGCGCCTACGTCACCTGCAACAAGAACGGCATTCCCTTCGATCCGGAAAAGCCCTTCGTCACCTCGGGCGTGCGCCTCGGCGCACCGGCCGGCACGACCCGCGGCTTCAAGGAAGCCGAATTCCGCGAGATCGGCAATCTGATCGTCGAGGTCCTCGACGGCCTGAAGGTCGCCAATTCCGATGAAGGCAACGCTGCCGTCGAAGCCGCGGTGCGCGGCAAGGTGGTCAATCTCACCGACCGCTTCCCCATGTATGATTACTTGGGATAAGGAGTAGGGATGCGCTGCCCCTATTGCGGTTCGGAAGATACTCAGGTCAAGGATTCGCGCCCGGCGGAGGACAACACGTCCATCCGCCGGCGGCGCATCTGTCCGGATTGCGGCGGCCGCTTCACGACGTTCGAGCGCGTGCAGTTGCGCGAGCTGATGGTCATCAAGAAGACCGGCCGCAAAGTGCCCTTCGACCGCGACAAGCTGGTGCGCTCCTTCGAAGTGGCGTTGCGCAAGCGCCCCGTCGAGCGGGACCGCATAGAGCGCGCCGTCTCAGGCATCGTCCGCCGGCTTGAAAGCTCCGGCGAGACCGAGATCTCCTCCGAGCAGATCGGCCTGCAGGTGCTGGAAGCCATGAAGAGCCTCGATGATGTCGGCTTCGTGCGCTACGCCTCGGTCTACCGGGATTTCTCGCTTGCCGAGGATTTCGAGAAGGTCATTTCCGAGATCAACGCCAAGATTGCCCGCGACCCGCTGGACAGGTGAGCCATGAGCATCACGCCGCATGACGAACGTTTCATGGCGGCGGCGATCCGCCTGTCGCGCTGGCATCTCGGCCGCACGGCCACCAACCCCTCCGTCGGCTGCCTGATCGTCAAGGATGGCGTCATCGTCGGCCGTGCCGTGACGGCGCTCAGTGGCCGCCCGCATGCCGAGACGCAGGCACTCGGCGAAGCAGGCGTGCTTGCCCGCGGCGCGACCGCCTATGTGACGCTTGAGCCCTGCTCGCATCATGGTAAGACGCCGCCGTGTTCCGAGGCGCTGATCGACTATGGCGTTGCCCGCGTCGTCATCAGCGTCACCGATCCCGATCCGCGGGTTTCAGGCCGCGGCATCGCCATGCTGCGTGAAGCCGGCATAGAGGTGGATGCCGGCGTGCTGGAGGCGGAGGGCCGGCAGTCGCTCGCCGCCTATCTTACCCGCCAGACGAAGAACCGGCCCTATGTGACCGTCAAACTTGCCGTTTCTGCCGATGGCATGATCGGCCGCGAGGGGGAGGGGCAGGTGGCGATAACAGGCCCGGAGGCCCGCGCCCAGGTGCAGGCGCTGCGCGCCGAAACCGATGCCATCCTGGTCGGCATCGGTACCGCGATTGCGGATGATCCGCTGCTGACTGTGCGTTTGCCAGGTCTTCAATCGCAATCGCCGATCCGCATCGTGCTCGATCCCTCGCTGGCATTGCCGTTGACCAGCAAGCTTGTGGAGACAGCGCGGGAAGTGCCTGTTATGGTGGTGGCGAGTGAGGAAGTGTGGCCGTTGTCATCGGATGCGGAGGGATTACCCCCCTCTGCCCTGCCGGGCATCTCCCCCACAGGGGGGGAGATCGGCAAGAGGCGCGATCCGAATTCCCCAGTTTCCGATGGTGATGGTTTCGCCTTGAGGCAAGACGTAGGGCAAGGGGCTAACCCCGACCCGATCTCCCCCCTCGTGGGGGAGATGCCCGGCAGGGCAGAGGGGGGTGCCTCACCCCCCGACATGGACTCCCGGCGCGCAGCCCTTGAGGCCGCCGGCGTTGAGGTCGTTCATTGCAATCCCTATCATCCGGAAGTCTTGCTGCCGGCACTCGCGACGCGCGGTATTTCCTCGCTTCTGGTCGAGGGTGGTGCAAAGACGGCGCGGCTTTTCCTCGAGGCTGGCCTCGTTGACCGCATCCAGCTTTATCAGGCGCCTGTCGTCATCGGCGAGCGCGGTATTGAATCGCCGCTGACGAGATCCGACATACCATCGGGTTTTGCCCATACGGGCACGCTGATGTTCGGCGGCGATCGCCTGGACGAATACGAAAGAGGGCTTTGATGTTCACTGGAATAGTCACCGATGTCGGCACGGTTGAATCCGTTTCTCCCCTGAAGGAAGGCATCCGCCTGCGGGTCGCGACCGCCTATGATCCCTCAACCATCGACATGGGTGCCTCGATCTCCCATGCCGGCATCTGCCTCACCGTCACCGGCCTGCCGCAGCAAGGCAGCAATGGCCGCTGGTTCGAGGTTGAGGCCTGGGAAGAGGCGCTGCGGCTGACGACGATCGCCACCTGGCAGGAAGGCAGCCGCATCAATCTCGAACGGTCGCTGAAGATCGGTGATGAACTCGGTGGCCACATCGTTTCCGGCCATGTCGACGGCAAGGCGGAAATCCTCTCGGTGACAGCAGAGGGCGACGCCACCCGCTACCGCCTGCGCGCGCCCGAACATCTGGCGAAATTCGTCGCCCCCAAGGGTTCGATCGCACTCGACGGTACTTCGTTGACGGTCAATGCGGTCGACGGCACGGATTTCGACGTGCTGCTCATCCGCCACACGCTCGAAGTCACCACCTGGGGCGAGCGCAAGGCCGGTGATTTCGTCAATTTCGAAGTCGACACCATGGCGCGCTACGCCGCCCGGCTGGCGGAATTCCCTGCTGGATAACGCCGCCAACCGGAATTGGACGCGGCGCTCTAACACGTAAATCGAATGATCTCGCCGTTGTACTGCGCCGGCCGGATAGCTCACCAATCCGGGGACAGCTTCGTCAGATACTGGCCGTAGGCGCTCTTGCCGAGCTTCTCGGCGAGCTTGGCGAGGTCGTCCTGCGAGATGTAGCCCATGCGCCAGGCGACTTCTTCAGGGCAGGCGATCTTGAAGCCCTGGCGTTTCTCCAGCGTGCTGACGAAGCCTGCGGCATCGAGCAGGCTGTCCGGCGTGCCGGTATCGAGCCAGGCATAGCCCCGGCCCATCAGCTCTACAAAAAGCTGGCCGCGCTCGAGATAGGTGCGGTTGACGTCGGTGATTTCCAATTCGCCGCGCGGTGATGGCTTCAGGTTGGCGGCGATATCGACCACCTGCTGGTCGTAGAAATAGAGGCCGGTCACCGCCCAGTTCGATTTTGGCTCCTTCGGTTTCTCCTCGATCGACAGCGCATTCATTTTTTCGTCAAAGCCGACAACGCCATAGCGTTCCGGATCGGTGACGTGATAGGCGAATACCGTCGCGCCTTCCCGCCGACTCGTGCCGGATTTCATGATTTCCGGCAGTCCGTGCCCGTAGAAGATGTTGTCGCCGAGAACGAGTGCCGAGCTGTCGCCGTGCAAGAAGTCGGCGCCGATGATGAAGGCCTGGGCGAGGCCGTCCGGGCTCGGCTGTACGGCATAGGTCAGCGAAATTCCCCATTGCGAGCCGTCGCCGAGAAGGCGCTTGAAGGCTTCGATGTCGTGAGGCGTAGTGATGATCAGCAACTCCCTGATGCCGGCGAGCATCAGCGTCGTCAGCGGATAGTAGATCATCGGCTTGTCGTAGACCGGCATCAACTGTTTCGAGACGGCCTGCGTGATCGGATGCAGACGCGTGCCCGTGCCGCCGGCGAGAATAATCCCCTTCATGCCCATCTCCCTAAAGACCTTTATTCAAGAGGTCTTGCATGACAATCTTCATAGACTGCTTCCACTCCGGCAGCCGGATACCATATGTTCTGGCGAGCTTGTCACCGTTGAGACGTGAATTGGCGGGACGCTTGGCCGGTGTCGGATAGTCCGCGGTCGGGATGCGCTCGACGCCGACGTTTCTGCCGCCGGATTGGGAAAGCTCCGTGAATATCTCTTCGGCGAAATCAGCCCAGCTTGCTTCGCCGCTGCCGGTCAGGTGAAAAGTGCCGCGGAGCGATGGCTCAGGGTCCGCTACAACTCGGGTTGCGATCGCAACAATCGCATCGGCGATGTCGAGTGCCGAGGTCGGGCATCCTGTCTGATCGGCGACAACGCGAAGATGATCGCGCGTCTCGGAAAGCCGCAGCATTGTTTTCAGGAAATTGGTGCCAAAGGGCGAATAGACCCAGGCGGTGCGCAAGATGACGTGGTTCGGGTTCGCCGCCGCGACGGCCTTCTCGCCTGCGAGCTTCGAACGCCCATAGACGGAGATCGGCGCCGTCGCATCCTCTTCGGAATAGGCAGAGGTCTTGTCGCCGCTGAAGACGTAGTCGGTCGAAATGTGGATGACCGGGGCCCCGATCCGCGCGGCAGCCTCGGCAACCGCCCCGGCGCCTGCTGCGTTGACGGAAAAAGCAAGCTCGGGTTCGCTCTCGGCCTTGTCGACCGCCGTATAGGCGGCGGCGGAGACGATCACATCCGGCCGCAGAGCCGAGAAGGCGGCTGCGATGCTTGCAGGATCCGCGAGGTCCATTTCCGGGCGCCCGACCGCGCTGATTTCGACGCCCATTTCGGCGCCACGTCTGAGCAGCGACTGAACGACCTGGCCCTGTTTGCCGGTGACGGCAATGCGCATCGCTTATCGTCCCTTGAAAACGCCGAGGCGTTCGCCGGAGTAGACGTTTTCGCGCAGCGGCCTCCACCACCATTCGTTTTCCAAGTACCAGTGCACGGTCTTCTCGATGCCAGTTTCGAAGGTCTCTTGCGCCTTCCAGCCGAGTTCGCTTTCGAGTTTGGAGGCATCGATCGCATAGCGTGCGTCGTGTCCGGGACGATCGGTGACGTTGTTGATCAGACGTTTATGCGGTCTCTTGTCACTGTAGACGTCGTCGAGAATAGCGCAGATGCGATGAACGACATCGATGTTCCTGCGCTCATTGCGACCGCCCACATTGTATTTTTCGCCGGGGCGCCCTCTGGATGCGATCGTGAACAGCGCGCGGGCGTGGTCTTCGACATAGAGCCAGTCGCGGACGTTCGCGCCATTGCCGTAGACCGGAAGAGGCTTGCTCTCCAGTGCGTTCAGGATCATCAGCGGAATGAGCTTTTCGGGGAAATGGAACGGGCCGTAGTTGTTGGAGCAATTGGAGACGACGACGGGCATGCCGTAGGTTCGGTGCCAAGCGATCGCCAGATGGTCGCTCGCGGCCTTGGAGGCGGAATAGGGCGAGGAGGGATCGTAAGGCGTCGTTTCCTCGAAGAGGCCCTCGTCGCCGAGCGAGCCGTAGACCTCATCGGTCGACACCTGCAGAAAGCGAAAGGCACTCTTGCGGCGATCCTCAAGCCCATCCCAATAGTGCCGTGCGGCATCCAGCAGACTGAATGTGCCGATGATGTTGGTCTGAATGAAATCGTCCGCGCCCGAGATCGAGCGGTCGACATGGCTCTCGGCCGCGAGATGCATGACGGTATCAGGGCGGAAGGACGCGAATGCTTCCTGCATCCTGGCGCGGTCGCATATGTCGGCGTGCAGGAATTGATAGTTCGGCGCCGATTCGACGGATTTCAGCGATGCCAGGTTGCCGGCATAGGTCAGCGCGTCGACATTCAGCACCTCGGCGCCGATCCCGCTGACGAGATGGCGCACCAATGCCGATCCGATGAAGCCCGCTCCGCCCGTGACCAGTATGCGCATAGTGAATCAATCCCTGGTTACTGTGCTGAATTGGAAAAATGGCTTGGCAGATCGGCGAGCCACGGCAGCGTCTTGTCCTTGTCGGACAACACAATGTCTCCCTCATCGAAGGGCCAGCGGATGCCGATCGCCGGATCGTTCCACGCGATGCCCCGATCATGCTGCGGGCTGTAGGGTGCGGTTACCTTGTAGCTGATGACGCTGTTCGGCTCGATGGTTGCAAATCCGTGAGCGAAACCGGCCGGTATCCAGAGCTGCATGCCGTTTTCCGGCGAGAGCTCCTGAGAGAGCCATTTGCCGAAGCTCGGCGATCCCTCGCGAATATCGACGACGACATCCATGATCCGGCCGGCAAGGCAGCGTACCAGCTTGCCCTGTGCGAAGGGCGGTATCTGGAAATGCAGCCCCCGAACGGTGCCCGCCTGTGCCGAAAGCGATTCATTGTCCTGGATGAATGTGACGTCTGCCACATTTTCCCGGAACCAAGCATCCTTGAATACCTCGGAGAAGTAGCCGCGGTGATCGCCGAAGCGTGGCGGCGTGATCGCAATGATGCCCTCGATGACCGTGGTCTCAATACGCATGATTTACCTTTTCTGCGGCCTTCATCAAGCGTCCGCCCTCATGACGCTCATCAGCATGTCCGCCTGCGAGCGGCTCTGCATAGCCGCAAGGCCCTTCGCGGCAATGGCATGGCGCTCGTCGGCATCTGCGACCAGCTTGTAGCAGCGCTCGATCATGTCGCCATAGGGCTCAATTGCCAAGCCGCCGATGAAGGGCTGAAGGTCCGGATCGCGGATGTTGCCTTCCGTCAGCACGCAAACGCGATTGGCGAGCAGATAGGAAATGCGCACGATCTCGAAGACGCCGCTCGCATAATGATGGATGTTGATCACGATCTTGGCGCGCGCAATCGCCGCATCGCGTTCCGTGCCATAGATGTTGAAGAGATGCGCGACCTCGAGCCCGCCGTCCTTCAGCGTCTTCAGGATATGGTGGCGGCGTTCGTTCATCGAGCCGTAGAAGAGCACGTCGATATCTTTGACGGCGGCGTGCTGTATCTGGCTGAGGCAGCGGCTATAGCCGATTTCGAGCACGCCGGCGTGATCAATGCCCTTGGCGGCGAGATTTTCCCGGTTGCGCGGGCTGTAGTCGAGAACCGGAAACGACTTCAGGATCGAGGTGTAGCGCGAATTGATCCAGATGCTTTCTTCGGACACCTGCTCGAGATTGATGACGACACTGTCCTTCGGCAGATGGCTGACGATTTCGGCCGGGAGAAGATTGCCGCCATAGATGATCGGCGCACGACCGGCGAATGCGTTCATGTCCCGGGTGATCGGTGCCGTGCCGCCGAGTTCCTCGAAGGCGCCCTGTAGGCCAAGCGCGACTTCGTCGAAGGCGTGGCTGTGATTGTAGTTGTCGGGCGTCACGATCCAGATGCAATGACGGTCCCTGTGTGCCTGCCATCCGCCGGCAAAGGGCTGCAAAAGGTTGCGGAGCGGCTGCTCGATCTTCGGCGCGGCTGGTATCGCGGGCCTTTCCGTCCGCACCGGCTGCTGCGATACCGGGGAAGCGTCTGAGGCCTGCTGGGCATAGGTGCGCATCAATTCGCGGCCGCCGATAAATTGGCCGCGCGGCATCCAGCCGGGCGGATCATCAGCCCCCCAGATCAGGTGCGGCTGCTTGATGAGCGGCTGGCGGCCTTGCTGCCACGAGGTCAGGAGAGCCTCGTCACGGCTCTGCAGAAAAGCTTCCTTGGCGGCGAAGAGGCCATGCAGCATTCGGCCGAGGCGGACACCGAACTTCCATTCGAAATCGGCAACGGTCGGTACGAAGGCGGCGATCTTCAGTCCGGAGGCGATAGCCTGCTGGACATAAAGTCCGAGCAGACGCTCGATCACGAAGGGGCGCATCTGCGCGCTGGCATCGCGGGAATAGTGAGCCGAACCGGCATAGGCGGCGCCCGCTGCCGTGCCGGTGCGGGCTTGGTTTTCCAGCGATTCGAGAATGCGTTCGCAAAAGGCGAAATACCCCGACCAGAATTTGCGGTTGCCGCAGAAATAGTTGCAGAACATGAAGGCAGTCTTGTCCTGCGGCGGCGCGATCGGATAGCCGAGCTCCTGGATATGCAGAAAGATCGGCTCCATGCCGGGGTGACCGCCAAGCAGTGAATGCTCCCAGACGTTGCTGTAGATCGCCGCGTGGCCGATCAGCGGGTTGTAAAGATAGGCGTCAGCACCTTCTGCCCTGGCCTTTTCCGCCTCCGTGACAAAAGATGGAAAGCTCGTCACCGACTTCATCTCGAATTTGCTGGAGAGCAGCCCCCAAAACACGTCTTCACCGAGGCCGATCGCCTCGTGATGCTGATGCAGGGTGAGGAAGAGTTCATATTCGCGGGTCGTAGCCTGCGTATTGAACGAGATGTCGAGCGGCATGGCAGCCGCATCGAGCTGGCTGCGCTGCGAAAGATCGAGATAAGGCTGATAGACAATGACGGATCCCGTGCCGGCAGCCTTCTCCGTGAGAAGCGCTAGGTCGGGAAGACCGGCCGGCAAAGAAGAAATGGGCTGATTGATCGTCAAGGTATGTCCTTTGCGAAGAGCGGCCGTCTGCATGGGGAATCCGCAGAACGGCAATTCGAGCCTGTTTGATGCCTACTATTTGAGATGAAGCTTGCGCCACACTGTTCGCAGAACTTTCGCTGGTCAGCATGGAGCGGGTGTGGGCGCTCGACTTCCGTGCTCAGTTTTCTCTAGCCAGCTTTATTGGCTCAGCCGCTTCTGCTGCCAGTATCGCAAAGAGCTGCGATGGCACATTTGGAATTGGGCCGCCTCGGATTATACGCCGCTTTTGTAGACCCCATCATTCGACACGGTAGCCAATTCTCATTCCCTACCGCGAAAACTGGATGATCTCGCCGTTGTACTGCGTGCGCGCCGTCTCGCGGAATCCGAGCTTGGTTGCGACCCGTAGCGACGCCTGGTTCTCGGGACTGATGATGCAGCTCATTTGTTTTTCGGGAAAATGCGTTTCCGCCCAGCTGATCAGGACTTTCAGCGCCTCAGTGGCATAACCGCGGCCGTGCGCCGAGGGCATCAGCGCCCAGCCGACCTCCATCGTCCCCTCGATCGACGGTTCCAGCTCGCGCCGGGATTCCTGGAAGCCCGCTTCACCGATGAACCGGCCGCTCTCCTTTTCGACGATCGCGAAAAAGCCGAAGCCCATGTGATGCCACATGCCGGCGACGCGCAGCATGCGGCTCCAGCTCTGCTCGCGCGTCGACGGCACGCCGGTGATGAAGCGCACGACATCCTCGTCCGCCCATAGTGCCGCATGTGCGTCGAAATCGTCGAGGCGGTGAGGGCGAAGCGTCAGCCGCTCCGTTTCGAGGATTGGAATGTCGGTCACATCGGTCCTTATAAAAAAACACGTCCTCAGGCGCCGGGCTCGCTGTCCCAATAGTCGAGATCGCCTTCCGGCCGTCCGATATGACGAAAGCGCTTGTTTTCTGCACCGTCCCTATTCGTCTTGGCAAGGAATTTTCCGGAATCGGGATATTCGACGATCTCGGTCTTCGCCATCGTCGAAATGCCGAGATAGACGAGTGTGACCATGCCGGTATTGATGATCTGGTGCGCCGTTTCAGGCCCGCCGGCCGGCGCGCCGAGTACGTCGCCCGCCTTGATCGCATGGCGCGCATCGCCGAAGCGGTATTCGCCGGTACCCGCGATCACATAGAAGAGCTCGTCTTCGACGTGGTGGTTGTGGAAGGGGCAGCCCGATTTGCCCGGCGGCACCTCGTTGTAGCTGACGCCGAGGCCGACAAGGCCGATAAGCGTGCTGAAAGAGGTGTCGGTGCTTTCATAGAGCTCGCCCTGTTTCCAGTGGTCGAGCTTGAGATCGGCGGTATTGATCACCGCCTTCGATTCCGTCATGACGTCCTCCTGTTTCAGCAAGAGAAGCCGTCATCCCAGGAGAATTCAATGATTATCTGGGCCTATCTCCGATATCCCCAGCATGGGCGGAGAGGAGACCGCGCCCATGCTTTGAGAGCCGTGCGTCGAATGGAAACGCGAGGGACGCTCGATCACTCAACCCACGCATACCCCCGACGATCGATTCCGGCCTCGGGTGGTATGCGCTGGCGCGTCAGCGGACGTAGAAGGTCAAGCTTCCGTCGGCTGCCTGCTCGGCGTTGACGATGTTGCGGACGTCGACGCCTTCGTTGTTAAGCCTGTGGGCAAGCGACCTGTTGGCGTCGATCGAGGCCTGGATGCCGTGGACGGCCTGGCTGGAACGTTCCGGTGCCGAGCGCGGACCGGTCGTCTCGTCATCGAGATTGCGCCAGTTATGGACCTGCTCGACATTGAAGTCATTGCCCTGGAAGGTCCTGAGTGTCCGCTCGATGCCCTGGGCCGTGTTCATCCCAAGGCTTTCGGCCCGGCTGACGCCGGCAAATGCGAGAGAGGAGAGGGCTGCAGCGATAGTAATGGTGACAACGCGGTTCATGATGGTATCCTTTCATCTGCTTAGACGGTCGGCTGTCGTTGCAGGGGATCGTCTGCGTCACGACATGGAATTGGCGCTCTCCGTTTCGCTATTCAATGGGTTAAGCCACTGAAAACCCATTAAGAATTGTTCATGAAAGCCGCCTTCGAATTGTCGCTTTCCAGGCGTTGAAGAAAGCTGATTTCAGAGGCTTGCCCAGCTGTGCATCTGTGGTGCTGCTATCCCCTTGCAGATATTTCCTCTTTCCTATTGCGGCATCGGGCGAAATTGCTTGCCATTCGGACGAAGGCATGTTTTGACCGCGGGCTGCCGAGTGGGTAAATGTCCCGCCAACCGAAGGTGAACCATGCCGAGAGAGACCGCTCCCCATATTTTGATCGTTGAGGCCCGCTTCTACGACGACATGGCCGACGCCCTGCTCGAAGGCGCGACTTTCGCATTGACAGAGGCCGGCGCCACCTTCGAGGTCGTCACCGTTCCCGGCGCACTGGAAATTCCGGCGGCGATTGCCATGTCGCTCGATGGAGACGACAATGGCGGAACGCATTATGACGGCTACGTCGCCCTCGGTATGGTCATTCGCGGCGAGACCTATCACTTCGATATCGTGTCGAACGAATCCTCGCGCGCCTTGATGGATCTGGCGATCAGCGAGTCCCTTGCCATCGGCAATGGTATCCTGACCGTCGAAAACGACGAACAGGCTTGGGCGCGCGTGCGCCGTTCGGAAAAGGACAAGGGCGGATTTGCCGCTCGTGCAGCTTTGACCATGATCGAGCTGAAGCAGAAACTGGGTGCATAACGAATGAACGACGACAAGACGGAACGGCCGGTCAAGACTGCGAACCAGCGGGGCGCTGCCCGTCTTGCTGCCGTTCAGGCCCTGTATCAAATGGATGTCGGCGGCACCGGCGTTCTGGAGATCGTGGCTGAATACGAGGCGCATCGGCTTGGTCAGGAAATCGATGGCGCGACCTATCTGAAGGCCGATGCCGCCTGGTTCCGTTCCATCGTCTCCGGTGTCGTGCGCGATCAGGTTCGCCTGGATCCGCTGATTGCCGCAGCCCTGCAGGATGATTGGGCCTTGTCGCGCCTCGACAGCACCGTGCGCGCCATCCTGCGCGCCGGTGTCTTCGAGATCACCGACCGCAAGGACGTTCCGGTGGCGGTCATCGTCACCGAATATGTCGAGATCGCCCAGGCCTTTTTCGATGACGATGAGCCGAAGCTCGTCAACGCCGTGCTCGACCGCATCGCAAAGCAGGTCCGCGGCGAGGCGAAGAAATAAGTCTTTAGCCGCCAAACAATCCCCCCTGCGTCTTTCTTCGCACCGCAATGGTTTTCGCCCGTTGCGGTCTTGACGCCACGTGATCGACCACGCAATCTCCGCACCGCTTAGCTGTGGCATTTCTGTGGAGCGGAAGGCGATTCGGCGGCGTATCTGCCGGAGAAGGAGTGAGCTCCGGCCTTTGGGAGGAAAGAGCGAAATGACGATTCTTTTATGCGTAATCGCATGCGGTCTGCTCTCGGTGGTTTATGCCGCCTGGGCAACCCGGTCGGTGCTTGCCGCCGATCAGGGCAATAGCCGCATGCAGGAGATCGCGGGCTATATCCGCGAAGGCGCTCAAGCCTATCTGACGCGCCAGTACAGAACCATTGCCATTGTCGGCGTTGTCGTTTTCATCTTAGCCTGGCTGCTTCTTTCCGCCGAGGCCGCGATCGGCTTCCTGATCGGCGCCCTGCTTTCCGGTGCTGCCGGTTTCATCGGCATGCACGTCTCCGTCCGCGCCAATGTGCGCACCGCCCAGGCGGCTTCCGTCAGCCTTTCCGCCGGCCTCGACATCGCCTTCAAGTCGGGTGCGATCACCGGCATGCTGGTGGCCGGCTTGGCGCTGCTCGGCGTCTCCATCTACTATACGGTCTTGACCGTCGGGCTCGGCCAAGAGAGCGGCTCGCGCGAAGTCATCGATGCGCTGGTGGCGCTCGGCTTCGGCGCGTCGCTGATTTCGATCTTCGCCCGCCTCGGTGGCGGCATCTTCACCAAGGGCGCCGATGTCGGCGGCGATCTCGTCGGCAAGGTGGAGGCCGGCATTCCCGAAGACGATCCGCGCAACCCCGCAACCATCGCCGATAACGTCGGCGACAACGTCGGCGACTGTGCCGGCATGGCCGCCGACCTTTTCGAGACCTATGCGGTTTCGGTCGTCGCCACCATGGTTCTCGCCTCGATCTTCTTCGCCGGCGCGCCGATCCTCCAGTCTGCGATGGTCTATCCGCTGGCGATCTGCGGTGCCTGCATCATCACCTCGATCATCGGCACCTTCTTCGTCAAGCTTGGCGCGAACGGCTCGATCATGGGCGCTCTCTACAAAGGCCTCATCGTCACCGGATTGCTGTCGATCGTCGGCCTTGGTGCTGCTACCTCGCTCACCATCGGCTGGGGATCGATCGGCTCCGTCGCAGGCGCCGACATATCAGGCGCGCACCTCTTCTTCTGCGGCATCATCGGCCTCGTCGTCACCGCGCTGATCGTGGTGATCACTGAATATTATACCGGCACGGGCAAGCGCCCGGTTGTCTCGATCGCCCAGGCCTCGGTCACCGGTCATGGCACCAATGTCATCCAGGGCCTGGCCGTCTCACTGGAATCGACGGCACTGCCGGCGATCGTCATCGTTGGCGGTATTCTCGCCACCTACCAGCTCGGCGGCCTGTTCGGCACCGGCATTGCGGTCACGGCGATGCTCGGCATCGCCGGAATGATCGTCGCGCTCGACGCGTTCGGACCCGTGACGGACAATGCCGGCGGTATCGCTGAAATGTCGCATCTGCCGCCGGAGGTGCGCAAATCCACCGATGCGCTCGATGCCGTCGGCAACACGACCAAGGCCGTTACCAAGGGCTATGCCATCGGTTCCGCCGGTCTCGGCGCACTGGTTCTCTTCGCAGCCTACTCCTACGACCTCAAATATTTTGCGGCGAACGGCGACAAGTTCCCTTATTTTGCCGGCATCGGCGAAATTTCCTTCGATCTTTCCAACCCTTACGTGGTGGCTGGATTGATTTTCGGAGGTCTCATTCCCTACCTCTTCGGCGGCATCGCCATGACCGCCGTCGGCCGGGCGGCCGGCGCGATCGTCGAGGAAGTGCGTCGTCAGTTCAAGGAAAAACCCGGCATCATGCAGGGCACGGAAAAGCCGGATTACGGCAGGGCGGTCGACCTTCTGACCAAGGCCGCCATCCGCGAGATGATCGTGCCGTCGCTGTTGCCGGTGCTGGCGCCCATCGTCGTCTATTTCGGCGTGCTGCTCATCTCCGGCTCCAAGGCCTCCGCCTTTGCCGCCCTCGGCGCATCGCTGCTCGGCGTCATTATCAACGGCCTCTTCGTCGCCATCTCGATGACGTCGGGCGGCGGTGCCTGGGACAACGCCAAGAAGAGCTTCGAGGACGGTTTCGTCGACAAGGACGGCTTGCGCCACATGAAGGGTTCGGATGCGCACAAGGCTTCCGTCACCGGCGATACCGTCGGCGATCCCTACAAGGATACTGCCGGCCCGGCCGTCAACCCGGCGATCAAGATCACCAACATCGTCGCGCTGCTGCTGCTCGCCGTTCTCGCCGGATGAGGCATGCCGCCCGGCTCGGCCCGGCAAACCGGAACAGCGACCATCAAAAAACCCCGCCGGAACGATCCGGCGGGGTTTTCGTATAAGGCTTATCCTATCAGCGCAGGCTGCTCGGATTCTGCGGCGTGCCGCCGGCACCACCGCCGAACAGGCTGCGGGCAGCACTCGCGGCGCTGCCGCCGGAAAGCATCTGCTGCAGGAAGGTGAGTTCCTTGCCGCCGGTCGGCGTGACCCGCCCGATCGTGTCGAACACCTTGCCGTCCTGCAGCGTATAGTTGGCGCGGCGGCTGACGACGCCGTCCTTGTCGAAATAGATGGCCAGAACGCTCTGATCGACGACCTTCAGTTTCTGGAAGGCGACGGCACGCGTGCGCCGCTGCGAGATGTAATAGAAGACTTCGCCGTCGAAGGTCGCCGTCGTCGACGGGGTGCCGAGCGAAAGCAGCACCTGCTCGCGGCTGGAGCCTTCCGGAACGAGGTTCAGCGACTGCTGGTCGGCGACGTAGCCGCCATTGAGCACGGTGCTGGTCTGGCAACCGGAAAGAGCTGATGTGGAGGCGATTATGAAGGCAATGGCCGCACTGCTGAAGAATTTCACGTCAGACTTGAAATACCGTTTATTCAACGACATCTACTCCCTTGAGTGTCGATAGCAGCCATTTGGGGCCTTGCACGCTTTCCTCCTGCAAAACCATTGTGGCCATTCCGGGTCGAATGTCCCGAATTCGCTTCGCTGACGCATCGAAGGCGTCGTCCCGAAACTGGCCATGATCGGCATTGCAATTCGCGCCTGCTTCGGTAAACCAGCTTTCGAAATCATGCAACAAGGCCAGGCGCCAGCCGGCATGAAGAATGAGGCATTTCCGGAAAAAACAATGATCTTCGGGCTCTTCCGCAAGAAAAACAACAATCAGGCGATCGTCGATCGGCAATATGCGGCGTTAGCGGCGGCTGCGCGCATGCCGGAACTCTACGAGTGGCTCAATGTGCCGGATACGGTCATGGGCCGTTTCGAGATGCTGTCGATCGCCATGATTCTGTTTTTTCGCCGCACACGTGCTTCGACCACCAGCGGCCAGGAGATCGCCCAGGAGATCGTCGATGCTTTCTTCCAGGATATCGACTATTCGATCCGCGAACTCGGCATCGGCGACAACAGCGTGCCGAAGCGTATGAAGAAGCTCGCCGGTATGTTTTACGGCCGGCTTGAAGCCTATTCGAAGGCGATGGACACAGGCGATGCCGAAGCGCTCGCTCTCGCTCTTCAGCGCAATATCTACCCCGAAACCTCGGCGCCTGCCGATATGTCCGGCCTCGCCGGATGGATGATGGCCGCAGAATCGCATCTGTCCGCCGTCCCCGAAGAGGTGATCGCTACCGGTTCGGCGACGCTCCCGCCGGTCGCCTACCCACCGGTCACCTGAAGGAGGAAACGATGAAGAACGATCGGGACGGTGTTCCCTTCTCCTATCACGTCAAGGTCGGCCACATCTCGGCCAACCCCGTCGAGGTCCATGTCGAGGCCGACACCAGCGAACTGAAGGCGCTTGCCGAGACCTGGAACGTCGTCTCCGTGGATGATTTGCGCGCCGATCTGCAGATTGCCCGCTGGAAGCGCGACGGCGTGCGCATCAAGGGCCGCGTGCAGGCGAAGATCGTCCAGTCCTGCGTCGTGACGCTGGAACCGGTCGAATCCGCCATCGACGAGAGCTTCGAGCAGATCTTCGTGCCGGAGGGCTCCAAGCTTGCCCGCCAGGCGGGCAACGACGCCGGCGAGATGTTGCTCGATCCGGATGGCCCCGATCTGCCCGAGACCTTCGTCGGCGATACGATCGACGCCGGCGAGGTGGTTGCCGAATTCGCCGCTCTCGCGATCGATCCCTATCCGCGCAAGGAGGGCATCGAATTCGCCGGCCATGTCGAGGACAGCGGCGAGGACGACAAAAAGCCCTCCGCTTTCGCAGCCCTCAAGGACTGGAAAAAGGACTGAAGCCCCTCTGGCATTTGACACAATTCAGTTGTAAGCGACGCCAAAACCGGTATTTTGGCCGAAATTTCGCCCTCGGCGAAAAGAAGGATCAGGGACGCGTGATCAGAATATCTCTCGACCTCATGGGTGGCGACTTTGGTCCCCAGGTTGTCATCCCCGGGGCCGCCAAGGCGCTGGATCGGCATCCTGATATGTCCTTCGTTCTCTATGGTCTCAAGGAACAGTGCGATCCGGTTCTCGCCAAGTTTCCGAAGCTCAAGGAAAAGTCGCTCTTTCACGACTGCGAGCTTGCCGTCGCCATGGATGAGAAGCCGAGCCAGGCGCTGCGCCGTGGCCGTTATATCTCCACCATGTGGCGTTCGATCGAGGCGGTGAAGACGGGTGACGCCGATGTCGCGGTCTCGGCAGGCAATACCGGGGCGCTGATGGCAATGGCGAAGTTCTGTCTGCGCACCATGGCCAATATCGAGCGTCCGGCGATTGCTGCGATCTGGCCGACGCTGAAGGGTGAGAGCATCGTGCTCGATGTCGGCGCGACGATCGGCGCCGATGCACAGCAGCTGATGGATTTTGCCCTGATGGGCGGCGCCATGGCGCGTGCGCTTTTCGAGGTCGAACGTCCGACGGTCGGCCTTCTGAACGTCGGCGTCGAGGAGATGAAAGGCCAGGAGGAAGTCAAGGAGGCCGGCCGGCTGTTGCGCGAGGCGAACATCGATTCGCTCGAATATTCCGGCTTCGTCGAGGGCAACGACCTTGGCAAGGGCACGGTCGACGTCGTCGTCACCGAAGGATTTTCCGGCAATATCGCCCTCAAGACGGCCGAAGGCACCGCCAAGCAGATCGGCGAATATCTGCGTGCCGCCATGTCGCGCACGCTGCTGGCCCGCATCGGCTATCTCTTTGCCAAAAGCGCCTTCGATATGCTTCGCGAGAAGCTCGATCCGAGCAAGGTCAATGGCGGCGTGTTTCTCGGCCTGAACGGCATCGTCATCAAGAGCCATGGCGGGGCGAATGCCGAAGGCATCGCAGCCGCCATCGAAGTCGGCTACGACATGGCCAAGAACGGCCTCAATCAGAAAATAGAAAACGATCTTAAGAAATACCATGCCAAGCGGCTGCCCCCGATGGGCCCGGAAGCGGCATGAGCGATAGGGTTCAATCAAAGATGATCCGTTCAGTGGTTCGCGGGTTCGGAGCCGCACTTCCGAAGCGCGTGATGACCAATCGTGACATGGAGGCCATCGTCGACACATCCGACGAATGGATCGTCCAGCGCACCGGCATCCGCCAGCGTTATGTCGCCGGCGATGACGAAACGACAGCGTCGCTGGGTGAGGCCGCCGCACGCGCAGCCCTTGCCAATGGCGGCCTGACGCCTGCCGATATCGATCTTGTCATCTGTGCCACCTCGACGCCGGATAACACCTTTCCGGCAACGTCGGTCAACATCCAGAACCGCCTCGGCATGAGCCACGGCTTCGCCTTCGACGTCCAGGCCGTCTGCACCGGCTTCGTCTACGCGGTGACGACCGCCGATGCCTATATCCGTGGCGGGCTTGCCAAGCGCGTTCTCGTCATCGGCGCCGAAACTTTTTCGCGCATTCTCGACTGGAACGATCGCACCACCTGCGTGCTTTTCGGCGACGGCGCCGGCGCGATCATACTCGAAGCGACCGAAGGCGAGGGCACAGTTGCCGATCGCGGTGTGCTGACCACGCATCTGCGCTCCGACGGCTCGCACAAGGAAAAGCTCTATGTCGATGGCGGACCGTCGACGACGGGCACTGTCGGAAAGCTGCGCATGGAAGGCCGCGAGGTCTTCAAATACGCCGTGGGCATGATCACCGATGTCATTCAGGCGGCTTTCGATGCGACCGGAACCACCGCCGATGATCTCGACTGGTTGGTACCGCATCAGGCCAATCGCCGCATCATCGACGGTTCGGCGAAAAAGCTGAACATCGATGCGGCGAAGGTCGTCATCACCGTCGACCTGCACGGCAATACGTCGGCCGCCTCGATCCCGCTGGCACTTGCCACCGCTGCCGGCGACGGCCGCATCAAGAAGGGCGACCTGGTGATGCTCGAAGCGATGGGCGGCGGTTTTACCTGGGGTGCGGTTCTGCTGCGCTGGTAGGCACGAATCCTAAAAAACTGGCGGCGAACAAGAGCTTGACCGTAAGGCGCAAGACAAATACTCTTCGTGCGATTTCACAAAATATTTTGTATGGGCGGGGAAACCATGACCGGAAAAACAGTGACGCGAGCAGACCTGGCGGAATCCGTTTTCCGAAAGGTTGGGCTTTCCCGGACCGAATCTGCCGAACTGGTCGAAACTGTCATTGACGAGATCTGCAACGCCATAGTGCGTGGTGAAACCGTCAAGCTTTCCTCCTTCGCCACCTTCCAGGTGCGCGACAAGAATGAACGAATCGGCCGCAACCCAAAGACTGGCGAGGAGGTTCCGATTTCCCCCCGCCGGGTCATGACCTTCAAAGCGTCGAACGTGCTGAAGACGCGGATCCTCAAGGCGCATGTCGCTCGCAAGATCAAGCTGAAGCCGCTGAATCCGTCTCCTTGATAATCGGCTTCCCGTTTCGAAACGGTTTTTTTCTCTCTCGCACTGACCATCCTTGTGCGCAACGTCGAGACATGACTTGAATTGTCGGCGCCAAACCGTTGAAATATGATGAGTCGCCGTAGGATCGAGCCGCGAGGTCGCGTAGCAGTATGACGTTGGACAAGAGCCCCGATGCCTTTCGCACCATCAGCGAAGTCGCAGACGATCTTGATCTGCCGCAGCATGTGCTGCGCTTCTGGGAGACGCGTTTTCCCCAGATAAAGCCGATGAAGCGCGGCGGCGGCCGTCGCTACTACCGGCCGGAGGATGTGGATCTCCTCAAGGGCATCCGGCATCTGCTCTATGATCACGGCTATACGATCAAGGGTGTGCAGAAGCTTCTGAAGACCAACGGCAACAAGTTTGTCATATCGGTCGGCCACGGCGATCTCGCCAGCGTCGAGGCGCTTGCGTCGGGCGTGCAGGAGGTGGGTGCCGGGGAACCGCGCGTCGGCATGGCTGATGAAGACCAGATTGTCGGCCGCGCCAAACCGCCGATCACCCGCAGGTTCTTCAACTTCGTCGCTGGAGACGACGAGCAGGAAGTCTCGATCGGCAAATCGAGCGTTGGCAAGGAAGACCGAGCGCTGCTGCAGGAGGCGCTCTACGACCTTCTGGAATGCAAGCGTCTGCTTGATCAGGTGCGTTGAACAGGAACTCAGGTTTCAGCAAGCCGCTTCATCGCCTGTTCGAGTTCGCTGAGCTGGAAGGGTTTTTGCAGCACGGGCAGCATGCTTGGGCCGCTGCCATCAGGCGGCGCGCCATATCCCGTTGCATAGAGATAGGGTTTTCCGCGTTCGTCGAGCAGCTTTGCGACCGGCAGCGAGCTCTGCCCGGCAAGCGAGACGTCGAGGATGGCAGCGTCGAACTCCGTATCCCTGGCGGTTGCAAGCGCCCGTTCCAGATCGGGCGCGCTTGCGCAGACCCGGTAACCCAAATCGGCGAGCATGTCCTCAAGCAGCATGGCAATCAGCGTGTCGTCTTCGACGATGAATATGTCTTTCATGATCCCGTCCACCCATTGCCCCCTTGCTAAAGCATGTCGCGCAAAAGTGTGCCGCGGTTTTGCGCTAACGACATGCGTAAAAACAAAGACCTAAAGCGCGAGGAGCAAATCTGAAAGATCGCGACGCGCCTTAGGCACGGAGATTTATGTGGACTGCCTGCACGGCTCGTCAAGACGTTGTGCCCGCCAGTACGAGAAACAGCATATTGCCGGTTGAAATTCGATGTGCAAAAGCTGGGATGCCGTTTTCCGCAACGGCTCCTGCATAATTCCTTAAACCGGCATCGATTCGAGGAATAAAATTATGCAGCAATTCAAAGCGTTACAGCGTCATTTGCGCGTCTGAAAAGATATGGCGGCGCCGTAAGAAGGGGTGTCGAATGGATTTGCTGAGTGCCACGGATTGGCTGCGTCACAGGCCGGGTTATACATATCCGCTGGCCATTGCCTTCGTTGGCCTGACGTTTCTTCTAAGGCTTGCCGCCAGCGACACTCTCTCCGGCTTTCCCTTCCTAAGCTTTCTTCCGGCGATATTGCTCGCCAGTTTCATAGGTGGCGTGGGGCCGGGCCTTGTCGCCGCCTTGGTTGCCGGTTTCATAGTCCAGCAGTTTTTCGTCGAGCCGCACAATGTCTTCTGGCCGGTCAGCGCCAGCCAATGGGTCGGCCTTTCCACTTATTTCATCAATGCCGCGATCATCGTCGGCCTGATGGAGATGATCATTATCGCACATGAGCGACAGAGCCGCCTTCGCAGCGAACTCAACAGCTTCAACACGCGCCTCGAAGAGACAGTGGTTCAGCGCACTGCTGAGCTCAGGCATGAGATGGAAGAGAATGCTGCCGCTCAGGCGCAGGTCCGCCAGTTGCAGAAGATGGAGACGATCGGCCAGCTGACCGGCGGCGTCGCCCATGATTTTAACAACATGCTGGCGATCATCATCGGCAACCTCGATCTCGCGCAGCGGCGGCTGAGCGGCAGCGAGGATCCCCGCCTGCCATACTCCATCCAGAATGCCAAAGACGGTGCGCAGAGGGCGGCGGTACTGACCGCGCGTCTTCTTGCTTTCTCGCGCCAGCAGCCGCTCGCCCCGGAGGTGATCGACCTCAACAAGCTGGTCGGCGGCATGTCTGAGCTCTTGCGGCGCACGCTCGGCGAGCAGATCCGGATCGAGACCGTGCTTGCCGGGGGTCTCTGGCCGAGCTTTGCCGATTTGAGCCAGCTCGAAAATGCCATCTTGAACCTTGCCGTCAACGCCCGCGATGCTATGCCGGGCGGCGGAAATCTGACGATCGAGACAGCCAATACCGAACTCGACGAGCGATATTCACGCATGCATTCGGAGGTCGAGGCAGGCCAATATGTGATGGTCAGCATGACGGACACCGGCACCGGCATGTCGCCGGAGGTGATCGAGCGCGCCTTCGACCCGTTCTATACGACCAAGGGACCCGGCAAAGGCACCGGTCTCGGTCTCAGCCAAGTCTATGGCTACATCAAGCAGAGCGGCGGCCACATCAAGATCTATTCGGAGATCGACAGGGGCACGACGGTGAAGATCTATCTTCCCCGTCGTGTCGCCATGACGGACGCCCGGTCGGGCGCGGCCGGCGCCCAGCCGATTCCTCACGGCAGTGTCAATGATACGATCCTGGTGGTGGAGGACGATGAGAACGTCCGCACCATGACCGCCGAAAGCCTGCATGAACTCGGTTACACCGTGTTGCAGGCGGCAAGCGGCATAGAGGCGCTTCTGTTGCTCGAAGAAAATCCGGCAGTCGACTTGATCTTCACTGATATCGTCATGCCGCAGATGAGCGGACGTCAGCTTGCCGATGTCGTCCAGGAGAAATGGCCGACGATCCGGATCCTTTACACGACGGGTTACACCCGTAATGCCATCGTCCACAATGGTGTGCTCGATCACGGCGTTTCCCTGCTCGCCAAGCCCTTCAGTCTGGAGCAGCTCGCCCATAAGATCCGCGAACTTCTGAATATACCGGCGAGGGTGGGAGACGAGCGGACGTGAAGCCGGAATACGGCCGCACGTCCACAATTCCCGATCGCGCTATTCCAGGACCTGGATAATGCGGTGCGTCTTCGGCTCGACAATCACGCGCCGCTCATTGACGACGGCATAGCCGTAGCCGTCGATATTTGGGACGGTGTGCACTTCGACGGTATCGGGCAGCGTCGTGCCGACCGCGATATCGCCGTCATAGGCGACGGACGGTGTGTTTTGCTCCATCACGTAGGTGCGCACCTCGCCGGGCAATACGACGGAGCCGGTCGCGGCGGGATCGGTGACGATGACAGTGCTCTGCGCGAAGGCGGCGGAGCTGATGGTCAGTATGGCGGCCGCAGCCAGCATGGTCTTGCGCATGGGATTTACTCCTTTTTCTACCCCAGACATCAAGGCAACGCCGGCCATGCGGCATGGTTCCCCGCGAGCTTTTCGCCGCAGCGGAAGACAGGCGCAATGAGAGTAATTAAGTTGTTACTAAATTAATTTGTGCGTCATACGGTTGAGCTGTCTGAACAAAGTTCGAAAAGACTCCAGCCGATGATGTTAGAGCCCGCTTGTTTACTTTTCGCTAACCATGTTGGACGTTTATTCTGAACGGACGACCAACCGGTCGTTGATTCGACGATCCGTCGCGTTTCGGCTTGCGAATGGATCTCTAGAGAGACGATTGCGGCGGCTCGAGACATGCGCTTGCGGAAGACCATATTGCTGTTGGCCGTGGCGGGCGTGATGGCCGGCTGCACATCGACAGGCGGCGTACGCCAGCTTTCCGGGCCAGAGACGGTGGCGCCTGAAAAGGCGCTGGTCCTGCCGCCGCCGGGCGGCCCGTCGATCGTCAGCGTCATCGAGCGCAAGCGCGGCAACGGCGTCGAGCAGACGATCTCGCTGTTTACCTCATCCTCCGTGCCCGGCCAGAATTTCCTGAAGGTCCAGTTCTTAGGCGCTTCCGGAGCCAATCCCGGTACCGGCAATGCCGGCTTCAGCATGATCAACGAGAGCGGTATCAGCCGCGAGGTGGCCCGTTCGGCGCCCGGCGTGCGGATGGCGACGTCGGCGACCTTCTTGCAGAACGCCTATGGCCCCTTCGGTTATGCCTCCGGCCGCAGCCGTGCCGGCGACACCTGCGTCTATGCCTGGCAGCAGATCCGCTCCAGCACCGCTGCCAATACCCAGGCGCGCAATTTCGGCATGATCCAGCTGCGCCTGCGCCTTTGCGATGCCAGAGCGAGCGAGCGCCAGTTGCTCGGCATCGTCTATGGCTACACCGTCACCGGCACCTTCGAGGGCGAGGTCTGGAACGCTTACGGCAATCCGCCGCCCGCCGACGCAGCACTCGGGCGCACCGGAGAGCCGATCTATCCGGACGAGGGTGGTTACCGCGCCAGCCCGATGCCGATCGGTTACGAGCCGGCGCCTGCCTTCGTCAGCCGGCCGCGGGCCGCTGCCGTTGGCAGCGCTGCGACCTCGCAACCGGCTCAAGGCGCCGCATCGGTGCCTGCACCCATCGGCCCGCGCGTGCCGCTGCCGGGCGAGGCGCCGCAGACGAGCGCAAGGCCGAATGCGGCCGCTGCGCCAATCGAACAATCGGTAAGGGCAATCGGCGTCACCGTGCCTTCGCCGGACTGCATAGGCGACGCGGCCATGACGGCCGCCTGCCGGAGATAATGAGCATGCCCGCGGGCGCCCGTTGGTGCCCCGGTTGAGCAATTTCGAAGGAACGTCGATGCGCAAAGCCCGCAGTGTCATCATATGGGCCGTGGTTTCGCTCTGCATGATCGTGCTGATCACGCTGCCGGTCAACCTGCAGACCCAGCTCATCACCAGCATCACGGTCGTGACCGTCATGGCGCTGATCAAAGTTTTGAAGGGTGAGGGGACGTGGCGCCTGGTGGCGCTCGCCTTCGGCACGTCGATCGTGCTGCGCTATGTCTACTGGCGCACCACCAATACGCTGCCGCCTCTGAATCAGTTGGAAAACTTCATTCCCGGCCTGCTGCTCTATCTGGCCGAAATGTATAGCGTCGCGATGCTGGCGCTCAGCCTGTTCATCGTCGCCACCCCGCTGCCGTCGCGCCCCTCGCGTGCCGCCAATCCCGGGCGCCTTCCTCATGTCGACGTCTTCGTGCCATCCTACAATGAGGATGCCGGTCTTCTCGGAAACACGCTGGCCGCCGCCAAGGCCATGGACTATCCGGCCGAGAAACTGCATGTCTGGCTGCTCGACGACGGCGGCACCCTGCAGAAGCGCAATTCCGGCAAGCTGCTCGAAGCCCAGGCGGCGGCTGCCCGACATATCGAGCTGAAGCAGCTCTGCGACGATCTCGATGTCCACTACCTCACGCGCGACCGTAACGAGCACGCCAAGGCGGGCAATCTCAACAACGGCATGAAACATTCGACCGGCGAACTTATCGCCGTCTTCGATGCCGACCACGCGCCGGCCCGCGATTTCCTGCTCGAGACCGTCGGTTACTTCGAAGACGATCCGAAGCTCTTCCTCGTCCAGACCCCGCACTTCTTCATCAATCCCGATCCGCTGGAGCGCAACCTTCGCACCTTCGACAAGATGCCGAGCGAGAATGAGATGTTCTACGGCATCATCCAGCGCGGCCTCGATAAATGGAACGCGGCCTTCTTTTGCGGCTCGGCTGCGGTTTTGAGCCGTAAGGCGCTCGAATCCCAGAATGGGTTTTCCGGAATCAGCATCACCGAGGATTGCGAGACGGCGCTGGCGCTCCATGGCAGCGGCTGGAACAGCATCTATGTCGACAAGCCGCTGATCGCCGGCCTGCAGCCAGCCACCTTCGCAAGCTTCATCGGCCAGCGCAGTCGCTGGGCGCAGGGCATGATGCAGATCCTGCGCTTCCGCTTTCCGCTTCTGAAGCGCGGCCTGACGATCCCGCAGCGCTTCTGCTACATGTCCTCCACGCTGTTCTGGCTCTTCCCGTTCCCGCGCACGATCTTTCTGTTTGCGCCGCTCTTCTATCTGTTCTTCGATCTGGAAATCTTCACCGCCTCGGGCGGCGAGTTCCTCGCCTATACGCTTGCCTATATGCTCGTGAATCTGATGATGCAGAACTACCTCTATGGGTCATTCCGCTGGCCCTGGATTTCCGAGCTCTACGAATATGTCCAGACCGTACATCTGCTGCCGGCTGTCGTCTCCGTCATGCTCAATCCGAGGAAGCCGACCTTCAAGGTCACCGCCAAGGACGAATCGATCGCCGTCAGCCGTCTGTCGGAGATCAGCCGCCCGTTCTTCGTCATCTTTGCGGTGCAGATCGTCGCGCTCGTCATCACCATCTACAAGATCTATGCCGAGCCCTATAAGGCCGACGTCACGCTCGTCGTCGGCGGATGGAATGTCATCAACCTGATCATGGCCGGCTGCGCGCTTGGAGTCGTATCGGAGCGCGGCGAGCGCGCCTCCTCCCGTCGCGTCCGCGTCAACCGGCGCTGCGAATTCGGCGCCAACGGCAAGTGGTACACGGCCTCGATCGAGGACGTCTCCGTGCATGGCGCGAGGCTGCACATCTTCAACAAGCATCTCGACGAGATGCTGGTCGGCGCCGTCGGCGAAATCCGCTTCCGGCCCTATAGCGGCGCGGATCTGGAAACCCTGCCGCTCATCGTCCGCAACATCGAGCCGTCGGGCGACATCAGCAATGTCGGCTGCCAATACGTGCCGAAAAGCGCGCTCGACCATCGCCTGATCGCCGATCTGATGTTTGCCAATTCCGACCAGTGGACCCAGTTTCAGGCCTCGCGCCGCCGCAATCCGGGCCTGATCCGCGGCACCATCTGGTTTCTCGGCATGGCGTTCTACCAGACGAGCCGAGGCCTCGTTTACTTCTTCCGCAGCATGCGGCCGGAGCGGGAAGCCCAGCAGCAGGCGGCAAAGGTCAACGCCGGATGAGAAGGATCGTCGTCGCCTCGCTTTTCCTGCTGAATGCCTCCGCCTTCGCCCAGGCGCAGACGGCGCCCTTCGACATGTCCGGCGAGCGGCCGCCCGGTGCGTCCGTTACCCCGAGGTTGACGCCGCCCACACAGGCCGCGCCGCCTGCGGTCATTGCGCCCGTTCCCCTCACGCCTCCAGTTCCCGTCGTACCCGCGCCTGCAACCCCGGGTGCTCCCTCTCCTGCAACCCCGGCTGCTCCCCCTCCTGTTGCTTCGCCGGTTGCCACTCAGGCGCAGCCGGCGATGCCTGCGCCCCGGCCTGCCGCAGCCGCAAACAGCGTTGCGCCGCTGCATACAGGCGATGTCCGTCGCTTTGTCGTGCCCTTTTCGAAACTCGGCCTTGGCGGCGAATACGATCGCCGGTCATGGACTGTTTATCTGACACCGGAGCAGGCGAGGGCCAAGGCAAGCTTCACCTTCGCCTACCAGAATTCGATCGTCGTTGCGCCCGAGGCCTCCGCGCTGACCGTCTATCTCAACAATCGCCCGATCGGCCAGCAGCGCGTCGGCTCGCCGGATGGCTCTTCGGCCGTCACCTTCGAGGTTCCGCCCGGTTTGCTGCAGCCGGGCGCCAACCTCGTCACCTTCGAAGCCGATCAGCGGCATCGCACCGATTGCAGCATCCAATCCACTTATGAACTGTGGTCGAATATCGATCCGGCCGGAACCTATCTGAGCTTTGCCGGCAGGGACGCCGCCCAGCTATCGAGCGCCGATGCAATCCGCGCCATCGGCGTCAACGGCGCCGGCAAGACGGAGTTCGACTTCGTTGTCCCGGCACTGGAGCAGCCGGGAACCACCAAGCCGCTGCTACGGCTGGCGCAGGGCCTGTCGGTGCTGAGCAGTATGCCGAACCAGATTTTTGCCTTCAGCACCGCGTCGCTTCCGGCCGCCGGGCCTGGTAAGCTCAGCGTGCTCGTCGGCACCGCGGCAGAACTGCGGCCGCTCTTTCCCGACCTGCCACCCGGCGCCGAAAGTGCGGCACTCGCCGCTTTCGTCACCAACCCGCGCAGCGGCTCGCCGATCCTTCTGATCAGCGGCCCCTCCTGGCAGGCGGTCTCCTCGGCGATCGACACCATCGTTTCACCGACAGACCGGTCCTCGGATGTTCGCCGCGACGTGCTGACCACCGAGCGCTGGAGTGCGCCGAACGCGCCGCTGGTCTTTTCCGATACAAACATCGCCTTGTCTCAGCTCGGTGTGAAGACCACCGAATTCTCCGGCCGGCGGTTGCGGACGAGTTTCAATATCGCTGTGCCGGCCGATTTTTATGCCAATGCCTATGGCGAGGCGAAGGTGCTGCTCGACGCCGCCTATACCGATAACGTGATGCCCGGCAGCCACATCGATATCTACGTCAACGACAACATCGCCTCCACCGTCCCGATCACCACGACATCAGGCGGCATTCTGCGTCATCTGCCGATCCGCGTGACGATGCGGCACTTCAAGCCAGGTCTCAATTCGGTGGCGATCGAAGCGATCCTGATGACCAAGGACGATGCCGTCTGCGCGCCGGGCGCGGCTACCGGCACCACCCCGCGTTTTGCCCTGTTCGATACCTCCGAGCTGCAGATTCCGGATTTCGCCCGCGTCGGTCAGCGTCCGAATCTGGCGGCAATGGCCGGCACTGCCTATCCCTATGGTCGGGTCACGGAACCGACGCCGCTCTTCATCGACCGCGTCGATGCCGATACGCTTTCGGCCGCCGCCACGCTGCTCGGCCAGATGGCGATCACCGCCGGCCATCCGATCGTCGTCGAAACCGTCGCCTCGCCGAATGCGATCGGCGATCGTGACGCAATCTTCATCGGCTCCATCTCGCAGATGCCGACAACGGCGCTGTCACAGACCAACATCTCCACGGCGAGCCAAGCCTCGTGGCGTTCGGTGGTGGATACGCAGGTGGGCGTCGTCGATACCGGTACGGCCTTCGAGGAATGGAATTCCAAGGTCAGCGGCGGTGTCTTGCGCAGCCGGATCACGGCTATCCGCGAGTGGCTGTCGCGCAATTTCGATATCTCCCGCAGTTCGCTGCAATTCATCCCGGGCGCCGAGCAGATTTTCACGCCGGCCAACGCCGACACGCTGCTGGTTGCCCAGGGCTCCAGCCCCGCAGGGTCCGGCGCCTGGACCGTGGTGGCGGCGCCGTCGGCAAAGGACCTGCGCGAAGGGCTCGAGGTTTTGACCGCGCAACTGAACTGGCCGCAGATATCGGGCCACATCACCACCTATTCGAGCAAGACAGGCAAGATCGAAACCCTGCCCGTTACCCGTTTCGATTTCGTGCCGTCCACCCCCTGGTCGATCGCCAATTACCGTCTGATCGCCGCCAACTGGCTATCGACGAATATCCTCTCCTACTCCTTCCTGCTGGTCGTCTTCGTGCTGCTGATCGGGATCACCACCTCGAGCATGCTCAGAAAACTGGGCCGGTCCAAATGAGGCAGTGGCGCGCGCTCCTGATGGCGGCAACGATCGCGCTTGCCCCGGCGGGCCCGCCCGCTGTTGCGCAGCAAGCGATGATCAATGCCGGCGCATGGTCGGCCTACAAGGCGAAGTTTCTCGATGCGACCGGCCGCATCATCGATAACGGCAACGGCAATATCAGCCACAGCGAAGGGCAGGGCTATGGCATGCTGCTCGCCTATCTCTCAGCCAGCCCCGCCGATTTCGAACAGATCTGGTATTTTACCCGCACGGAGCTGCTGCTGCGCGACGATGGCCTGGCCGTGTGGAAATGGGATCCGAACGGCAAGCCGCACGTCACCGACGCTAACAACGCCTCGGACGGCGACATGCTGATCGCCTATGCGCTGGCGCTTGCCGGCACGGCGTGGAAACGCAACGACTATATCCTCGCCGCCTCCCGAATGGCGCAGGCGTTGCTTGCCGAAACCGTCGTGCGCTCTGCCGGCCACACACTCCTGTTGCCGGGGAGCCAGGGTTTTGCCGCTACCGACCGTGAGGATGGCCCCGTCGTCAACCCGTCCTACTGGATTTACGAGGCGATCCCGGTGATGGCGGTGCTCGCTCCGTCGGACGCCTGGCAAAAACTGTCGGATGGTGGCCTAACGCTGTTGAAGACGATGCAGTTCGGCCCGCGCAAACTTCCCGCCGAATGGGTGAGTCTCAGCGGTCAGCCGCAGCCGGCGCAGGGTTTCGACGCCGAATTTGGCTATAACGCCATCCGCATCCCGCTCTATCTTGTTCGTGGCGGCGTCACCGACAAGGCGCTCTTGACCCGTCTGCAGCAGGGGATGTCGCAAGACGGCGTTCCCGCCACCATCGATCTGACCACCGGCCGGACGAAGACCGTGTTGCCGGACCCAGGTTATCGAATTGTTAATGATGTTGTGGCCTGTGTGGTCGATGGGACCAAGTTGCCGGTCTCGGCCCTGCAATTTGCGCCCGCACTCTATTATCCGTCCACGCTTCAACTGCTGGGGCTGGCCTATATTGGGGAGAAGCATCCGGAGTGTCTGTGAAGTCTTCTCTCGTGGCGGTTTCAGCGGCAGTCGTGGTGGCAACCCTCGTCACCGGATTGAAAGATCGTGTCGCTCTGCAGGAAAAGTTCGGCCTTGAGTCTGCCGGCAAGCCGGCACCGGAGCTGATGATGATGGGCCGCATCAAGCCGACTGATGCTTCCGCCGGCAATCCTGAATTCAATGCGCAGCTGGTGGCCGACAAGATCGAGGCGATCACATCTCCGTCGCCGCCAGCACCGGGCGTGCGCGAGCCGGATGCCGCAGCACCGCAACCGGCGGCACCGCCCGCGACACCTCAGACGGTCGCCCAGCCGGCGCCGGTCACGCCGCCCATCGTTTCCGCGCCGCCAGCACCGCAACAGGCGGCCGCGCCTGCGCAGCCTGCCGTCGATGAAAGTGCGCTTCGTTATTTCGCCAGCCGCGGCGACAAGGTGCGCCTGCAGGCCGAAATCTCCCGCCTTCAGGCGCTCTACCCAAACTGGGTTCCGCCGGCCGATCCGCTCGCCGTGCCGCAGAATGGCGACAAAAGGCTTGAGGCCATGTGGCAGCTCTATTCCGATGGCCGCTATGCGGAGTTGCGCAAGGCCGTCGCCGACCGCCAGGCAGCCGATGCCGGATGGCAGCCGCCGGCCGATCTGCTCGACCGGCTCGACGTCGCCGAGGCCCGTGCCCGTCTCGTCAATGCCTCGGACCTCAAGCAACATGCGACGGTCGTCGATATCGCTGCTGCAACACCGAGCCTGCTCACCTGTAGCGAGATCGATGTCCTCTGGCGTGTCGCCGAAGCCTTCATCCGGACGGAGAGGGTGCAGCGCGGCCAGGATGCCTACGCTTATATCCTGAAGAACTGCACCAATCCCGCCGAGCGGCAGGCGACGGTCGAAAAAGCCTCGACGCTGCTTGGCTACCAGCCGATGCAGGCATTGCTCACGCTGGAGAGGCCTGCTGCCGACGGCAGCAAGGAATTCGATGCGATCCGCGGCAATCTCACCCGACGCTTCGTGGCCGAGGGCAATGACGATCTGAAGCTTGTTATCGCACCCGACTACATCGCCCGTCTCGAAAAACTCGCCGAGACCGAGGGGCTCGCCTCCGACGCGCTGCTGCTCGGCTGGTATCAGCTTCGCCGCAACAACGATGCCGATGCCGAGCAGTGGTTCCGCGCTGCCCGAGCCAAGCAAGATTCGGCGGCCGCTTCGCAGGGGCTGGCGCTGGCGCTGATTGCCCGCAAGGCGCCTGAGGAAGCCGAGGACGTGATGTTCCGCTGGCGCGCCGATTCCGAGGATGCGACATCAACCTATCTCGCCGCCACCGCCAACCTGATGGCGTTACAGCCGCCGGCCGATCTGGCCGAAGACGTGCTGCACCGCATCGCCACCGAGGTCATCGCCCGGAAATATGTGCCGACGGCGCAGCAGTTCGGCTGGTATGCCCGCTCCCTCAACCAGTTCCAGACCGCCGCGCGTTGGTTCGAGACGGCGCTTGCCTGGAAACCTGATGACGAACCGTCCGCCTATGGCCTTGTCGTCACCCGCGAGCAACTGAGCGACCGCAAGGGCGTGCTCGACCTTCAGCGCGCCTGGGCCGGCCGGTCGAGCCGGATCACCAATCTCGAAGACACGTCCTCCCTAATGCCGAATGCCGTCACGCCGCCGCCGGAGAAGGGCGGGCTTGCCGCACAGCAACCGGCGCAGCCGACGCAGCGTCCCCCGACCGAGCCGCTTCCGGCCGATCGCCGCATCACCCTGCAGCCGGGGTCGGAAGTGGTCGTTCGCGCGGCGAGGCCGGCGATGGAGACGGTGACCGTCCCGCGCGGTCCGCGCCAGACGCGCGGCTGCTCGACGACAATCGATGCGGCGCAGCTTGAGCCGGCCGATGCGCTGTCGCGCGGCTGGTGCCTGATGGATATCAACCGGCCGATGGAGGCAATCTCGGCGTTCGAGGCGGCATTGCAGAGCCCCGCGCGCAAGGTCCGCGAAGACGCAGCCTACGGCCAGAGCCTTGCCTATCTCCGCGCCGGCCTTTCCACCAATGCCGCCGTCGCGGCCAGCAAGGCGCCGCAGAACCGGCAGCGCGCCGCCGAACTCCAGGTGGCGATCCTCGCCGACCGTGCGCTTTCAGCCTTCGACGCCGGGCGTTACCGCGAAACCCTCATCTATCTCGATCAGCGCGCCCAGCTGCAGCAGGAACGCATCGACCTGATGGTTCTGCGCGGCTACTGCTACCTCAATCTCAAAATGTACGGCGATGCGACCCGCATCTTTGAGGCCGCTGCGGCGACCGGCAGCCGCGATGCTGCCCGCGGTCTTGCAGACGTTAGAAACGTCACGCATCCCGACGTCAACGACTGACGTTGACGCCGCCGCCGCTCTCCGCTACTCGCCTGCGCAGGGGCGCGCCTTGGCCTCATGCCCAAAGGAAACATCCGTGTCCGCTCTCCATAACATCCTCGACAGGTCCTATGACGCCTTCCTTTTCGACATGGACGGAACGCTGCTGAATTCCATCGCCGTCGTCGAACGCGTCTGGAGCGAATGGGCAAGACGCCACGGCTTCGAGCCGGAGGTCTTCCTGAAGACGATCCATGGCATCCGCGCCTCCGACGTGATCCGCGGGCTCGGCCTGCCCGGCGTCGATCCCGCCCATGAGGCGGATCTGCTGCTCGTCGAGGAGATGGAGGATGTCTCCGGCATCGTCGAGATCCCCGGCGCCGTCCGCTTCCTCTCCGCCATTGCTGAGGGCAGATGGGCAATCGTCACTTCGGCGCCAATCGAGCTCGCCAGGCGCCGCATGGCCGCCGCCGGCATCCCGATGCCGAGGGTCATCGTCAGCGGCCAAGAGGTCAAATCAGGCAAGCCCAGCCCCGAAGGTTATCTGCTCGGCGCAAGCCGCCTCGGCGTCGATCCGAAAAAATGCCTGGTCTTCGAAGATGCCGTCGCCGGCATTCTCGCCGGCGAAGCCGCCGGCGCCGATGTTACCGTCATCACCGAAACCCATGCCACGCCCTTCGAAACACCACATTTTTCGATCGTCAACTACCAGACATGGCAGCCCCGCCAGACCGCCGAAGGCCAGTTGGCGCTGGCTGCGATCTGACCATTCGGGCAAACCGCTGCCTTTTTGTTGGAGGCAAGATTTTTCCGCTCGCCTTGCACGCGCTGAAAAACTAAAGCGCAGCCCAGTAGCGCACTTGACTGGGGGAACGACACCCTTAGTCCCGGCTCTTCTTTCTTTCGAGGCTGACAGAGAGCCAGCCATTGAACTGTGATATCTCGACTTTATTGCGGGTTTCAGGTGCAGTCTGTGAAAAGACGTAACGCAGCTGGGCTGCAAGCGGTCGACGGTCCCAATTTGGGGGCCGGAGGACGGCCAAGAATGGGCGCTGAAGCTGAAAAGGGGCCTGCCCGGCGGCTGAATGTTGGACCGCCGGGCCGGGTCCTGCTACTTGACGACATTCACATTTATGATGGTCTCGTCGACCCTCCCATTTCCGGAGGGAGATCTGACAACGACTTTGTCGCTGCCGATGTAGCCTGGTTCCGAAATATAGTAACCAACCTCGCCTTGGACCTTGACCGTTCGGCATTTCGCAAGCTCTCCCTTTTCGTAGGGAAAGACCGGCTCGCGGACGAGCTGGAAACGCCCGTGCTTGGGTTGTTCGATGACGTGAGTAGGCAGATAATCGACAAAGCTGCAGTCTTTGTTGACATGCCAGGTCTGGCCCAACTTCGTCTTCTCACCGGTGAGCACCGTTTTGGATACGGACTTCTGCCGAAAGCTGTCGGAGGTTGTGGTGCAGCCACAAAGTGCAATCATCGCCCCTGCAATTAAATAGGAAAAAATACTTTTCACTTTATACCTCAATTTTTGCGTGAAGAAACATTGAATTTCTCGGGAAGTCAAGCAGAGTACAGGCTCTGAATTGAACCTTGTTTCGCATCCAGGAACTATTGGGACGAAGGCAATGCTATAAATGCGGAACACCGCTCAACGGTCTCCCGGGGCGGTCCGACGCTGCTTATGGTGTCGCCATTCCCCATTTTGACGGAGAGGAAGCCGAAAGTATGCAGCAGCTCAGTCAAAAACAAGAGGTGGCGTATGCGGCAGTGCAGGAATATGCCGCGCAGATGGAGATTACGACCCGCGTGCTGCAGAAGTGCGCGCGTTAACCGTAAGCTGCGTCATGCTCCCACAAGGGACTGCGGGAGGCGAAGGATGAGGCCGTGCTCAGCGAGCGAGCATATCGTTGTTCTCTAGCATCCTGACTAGCTCTTGTTGGAATTCGTCTTGATTCATTCGTGCCACTAGAAGACGGAGACCTGTTGCTGACGTGCGCCGCCCAGAGAACGCAGCGGCAACATCGCGTGGGGCTTCGGTGGGACTCTTTGCACCGAACCGTGCATAACTGCCCCTTCCGTTCCATTTTTATTCTCGCGACCCTCATTTTCCCCTTGCGCTCTCAAAGCCGATTTCATAAAGCAATCAAGCCGTTTCGGCAGGTCGGGGCGTAGCGCAGCCCGGTAGCGCACTTGACTGGGGGTCAAGGGGTCGCTGGTTCGAGTCCAGTCGCCCCGACCATTTATCCCCTTGAAGTCCCAGTCAGAATGTCACTTTCTTCGTCCCGCTGGCGGCGGAAAACGGAACGAGACATTGGCAGAAATGCTAAAACGGTCGCCGAACGTGCAGAACGAAAATGTCATTTGTTCATGTTGCGGGCGAGGCTATAGCGCCGCCATTGCAAAGAACGGTGAGCCTTCGACCGCCTTCAGTGCGGTTTCTGAGCGATCGCTATCATCGATTTTGCCAGCAGCGGAATTCTCCCGACATATTCGAAATCGACGTCTTCAAAGCCTGTTTCGACCAGAAGCGTGCTGAGCGTTTCGGGAGACCAGAATTTGATATGGCCATGGTCCTTCAGAGGCATAAAATGGTCGTCCATCTTTCCGCTCACGGCCAGAGCCAGATTTTTCCAGTAGCCGTGGAAAGGCGTCGATACGACCGCGATGCCGCCAGGCTTCACCAGATCGTAAATGGTCGTCGAGAAGGCCTTGGGATCATAGACATGTTCCACCACTTCAAGGCTGATCACCGCGTCGAAGGTCCCATACCGGCTGGAAAGATCCTCGTAGCCGGAACCGATTTCCAGTGGAAGATCGGGGTGGGCCGTTCTCGCTTTCGCGATGCCGTCCTTCGACGGATCGACACCGACGACGTCATAGCCTTTTTCTGCAAGCACAGCTGCAGCACCGCCGGTGCCGCAACCGAGGTCGAAGACAGCCGTTTCATTTGCCTCCTGGAAACTGTTCTCGAGAACATCGACAACGGCCGGCAAAATATAGGAATGGGCGGTCGCCGGCTTGGCGTGTACATAGGTAGTAGCGTCTAGTTCGATAGACATTTTACCTCCTGAAAAGCTGAAGAAGTGAGCTGCCAATGGTACGGCGGACTTTGACCGGAGTGTGGTGCCGTTGTGGTATTAAGGTGATTAAGGCCGAAGGTATTCGCGGGAGGCCAGCCGCCGATTGGCTGTATCGACCATGCGCGACATCCTCCAGTGTGCCCAACGCTCGCCCTAGAGAAGATCCCGAAGCTGATTGACAGGGTGCCAAGAAGATGCTGAAAGCGGGCGCGTCCGGGTCTACCGTATTCTCGTCAGTCAATGGGCCGTTGCATCGGCTCTGGGCGCTTCGACCATTTAAACTAAATAAAGCGATGAAATACCATTTGAAGGTGCGTCGCAAATAAATCCTTTAGTTCTTTTTGGTGCTCCCTTAGTTGGGATAGACGGTATTTGTCGATTTTTGTTAAGGTTATACAAAGATTAGAAGTAAATAAACTAATTTTGAATTGAAACAAATCCGAAACCTCTTCGCATTCTCGCGAACTTGTGTAGATTAACATTATCCCTGTCACAGATAGCCTAGTGCGAGCGCATGGCAGATATGAAGCACAATCTAACTTGCAGACAGAGTCTCGCCAACGCGTTCCAGGCTCTGTCGGACGAGGCCGTCAAAGCCGGCTGGTCAGAGGGCGATGTCGCCCTCGCGCTCGCCGAACTCGCCGAGGAGCGGGTGATCGAAGTGACCGCCAAGGTGATCATGGAAGGTTTCATCCATCCCCAGCGCATCGCCGCCGGCGGTCGTAACGGCTAACCGATCTTAAACCAGCAATCCTGCGGTTTTCGCTGCCGTGACGAAGGAAGCCTGCGCTGCGCGCGGGCTGCGCAGTCCGTCGAGCGCATCCAGGCAGTGCTGGCGCGCAATGCGATAGTCGCGCCCACGCTTGCTCGGCCACCTTTTCAGATATTCGACTGCCTCCCAGACAGTCGAAACGATCAGGCTGCTGTTTGGAGAAAGGACCCGGACGGGGGAGGGAAAGCGTTTTTCACTCACGTCTGCACTCACTGATTCCTGCCACAAAACGCGCTCACAACGCGCGGGACAAAATTTTGTTCCATAATTTTGTCCTGCTGAAATTTGCGCGGTTGCTAAAGTTCAGGCCCTCGCGCATAATGGCTTTATGACGGTTGCGGAGGGCGGCCGGCGATGCAAGCGTGGATGCGTTTGCCCTCGGAGGATATGCGGCGTGATGTTACGATCATCAATTCATCCGCATGATTTACCGCTATTTTCGGAAGATCTCGATCTGCTTTCGCAGGTGCTCGACAAGGTCTGCGACGAACGCGGCCTCGTCAAAACGACGCCGGAGGCCGAGCGGATCGGTGCGGTCATCATTCAGCTCTACAGGCAGGGCGTGAAGGATGGCGGCAAACTCGCGGATCTTGCAAAAACTTATCTTTGACGATTAGTTCTGCTCGATCGAGACACCGTTCTTGCCGATGACCCCCGATATATTATGGGACAGCGAAACGCCCGGGCGCCCGATTAGCTCCGTCAATCGTCGTTGGCGGCGTTGAGGTTTTCGGGCCGGATGCCGTCATCGCTGAAGGTGCGGGCGCGTAAGCGGATGCCGGGTCCGCCTTCATCCTGATTACCGCTCGACAGGAAGATGATGCCGTTCGCCTCGAGCGTGCTGCGCACATCGAACAGCGCATGCGGCTCGCCGGCGAATTCCCCGTTTTCCAGCGCTCTCACAGTCTCGACCGGCAGGCCGCTGGCGGCCGCGAGCTCTTCGATGCTCATTCCGATCATGGCGCGCGCGCCGCGTATCTGCGTTGCTGTTATCATGGTCGAAAATCTAGCGCATTTCCAGCGCTTCTCAAGTGGCCGCGCTCTCACGTTGGGCGGTTTCGGTGCCGAAGGCACGCGCTCTTCACACTTCCCTCAATTTTACACCAAAAAGATCGTCATGCATGCGTTCGACCGCGATCCCCATTCCTCCCATCAGGGCGGCCCGGTTCCCAAAGCGACTGATCTCGATGCGCGGCGGATAAGGCGTACAGCGCGGCAGGAAACCACGGATGGCGTTTACGAGTTCCGGTCTTGCTCCGATGCTGCCACCGGTTATCACCAGTTCAGGATCGAGAGCCGCTCCGATTGCCGCAATGGCGACCGCGACCAGCCTTGCCGTCTCTTCGATTGCAGCCGCGGCGCTTGTCTCTCCTGCACTAAACGCGGCGAAGAGATCGGCCACGGTGGATGCGTTGCGCCCGCCGAAACCGACGTAGCGGCGCAACATCGCGGCGCTGCCGACCGCACTCTCAAAGGTTCCAAGCGTAAATCCGCCAGGATCAAAAACGTCTCCGCCGATCGGAAGATAGGCGATTTCGCCGGCCGCCCCACGCGCGCCGCGCAACAGAGTTCCGTTGGCGATGATGCCCATGCCGACGCCCGTTCCGAGAGCAACGAAAGCAAAATTGCTGGTTTCGATACCGTGTCCCCGCCATCTCTCCCCTTGCGCGGCCAGGTTGACATCATTTTCAACGATTACGGGTATGCCCATTCGTTCGCTGAAGACTTGCCGCAGATTGATTGCGTCGATGCCGGGGATGCTTGGCGCTACGTTGATATGTCCGGTGGCCGGATCGAGCACACCGGGACTGCCTAGAACGATGAGGCGCAGTTTGTCGGCACTCGTCCCGGCCGCAGACGCGAGTTCCACGATAAGATCGCTGAACTGATTGACGAGATGCATTCCGCCGCGCGGGTCGGTGGATACTTTGGTTTCAGCAACCACATTCCCCAACAGATCGCAAATAGCCGCAGCAATCTTGGTGCTCCCGAGATCTATAGAGACGGCCAGTCCCGCCCTGGCATTGATTTCATAGGTGATCGCATTCCGGCCCGGGCGGCCATCAGTCTGCCCGACTGGTTTCAGCCAGCCGTCATCCTCAAGGTCGCGCACGACATCGGAAATCGTCTGCTTTGACAAGCCGGTTAGCTTGGCAATATCGGCGCGAGAGATCGACCCGTTCGCGAACACGGTTCGGATGACGGCATTGGTTGAAATTTTTCGTGCGATCGGAGTCTGTGCGACAGAAGATGTCATTGCCATCCGGCTAGCTCAGTCCAATTAGTTCGGAGCACATACTTAATGGGGCGATATCGAGGTCATAACTATCGCGACTAACCGGTATTCAATACATCGAAGCAGGCAATTTGTCTATGTCCTTGACAAATGGGAGGCCAGCTGTAGGCTTTGGATTAACGTGCGATGAAAATGCGCGATGAAATAAAGAGGGTCGAGTAGAAGTATGCGCCATACGTATCGTCTGGTTAGCCGTGCGCCCGTCAAGATAGCTCGAAGAGGAACTGGCCTAGGCCTACCTGGCTATTTCCTTATTTGCGTTCCGCCGACTCCTTGAACCTAGCTGCCGAGGATTTGCTCATGATGAAGCCCTCGATTGATAGAGCCGAGAAACCTGTTTTACTGCCGATAACGGCGCCACGCCTTCCGGCGGACGTTCATCCAGACGGGTCCGCTGATCTCGCCTTGTGCGGGGCAAGCAGCTTTGGCCGTGTGAGATTTTCGCCAATCACGGGTTCTCATACTTACGAGCCAGGGCCTTTCCGTGCCTCGGAGAAACCAGGAAATGCTTCAACCCAATCCCTGATCGATCCGCATAGCAAAGGCGACGGAGCCGTCTCGCTCGAATTCGGAAAAGCCAAGGTGACGGTAAAAACCCTTGGCGCGTTCGTTGTTTGGATCGACCCCGAGATGCACGGCTCCGACCCCGTGATTCCGAAGCGCTTGAAGCTCCGTGTCGATCATCCTGCGCCCCCAACCGCTTGCCTGAAGTCCGGGAAGAATGTTGATGTGAAGATGCGCCGGGTACTGGCCTTGAAGCCACGCCGTTCCGCTGCGCGGATTTTGAATTCGTTCCATCACGTCGGCGTCGCGCGGACGGGTGGGTGCCAGTCCCGCAATCTGCTGGCGGACGAACGGCCACCAGTTTGTTTGCAAGTCTTTGTCGAACCCGCCGGTGTCCGGCACCCCTACAACGTAGCCGACCGGCCGGCCGTCCTGAACGAGAACAAAGGCAAAGTCTTTGGCGAATTTGAGGTAGGGTACCGACCAGATGTAGCCGGGCAGATGCGGGTCGCTATAAAGCGCGCTGGCATCCTGACCGCCATTCGCGGTTTTCAGGCAGATGTCGAAAAGAGCGTCGATATCCGCTTCAATCGCGGGGCGGATGAAGCAGCTGGTGTCCATCACTTTGCCACCTCCTGCGTGGCGCTTGGTCATTTTAGGTCGCGAGAGGAGCCGATGCATTGACGATTACCTCAGATTCGCCAACCAGGCAAAGCTCTGGGGGAAGAAAACGTTCGGCCGGTGCTTAGCACAAGGCCTGGGCGGAGAGTGGAGAATAAACCAGATGAGGTGGAGCAGATGAACAGAACCGTGAAATCGATCAGCATACTGCCGGCATACCGATTGAAAGCAGCTGTCGCGCTTGCTGGCGCGGCGCTTTTGAGTTTTGGCCTTTCGGCAGCCGCGCGTGCTGACGACCTGGCTGTGTGGGACGACCAAACCTATGAAGGCCAGAGTGCGGTCATAGAGCAACTTAACAAGGAGTTCGAAGCTGCCCATCCCGGCGTCACGATCAAACGCACCGCCCGCACCTTTGATGACATGAAGTTGACGTTGAAGCTCGCGGTTTCGGCAGGTGATGGCCCGGTCATCACGAAGGTCAACCAGGGTGCTGGTGACATGGGGGCGATGGTCAAGGAGGGATTGCTCCTGCCGGTCGACGACTACATCAAACAATATGGCTGGGATAAGCTCCAGTCGGATTCCGTGCTTGCTCGAGACCGCTGGGAAGATGGAAAATTTGGGGTCGGTAAGACCTACGGCATATCAGGCCTCGGCGAGATCGTTGGCCTCTACTACAATAAAAAGATCCTCGGCGATGCGGGAGTAGCGCTGCCGCAAACCTTCGAGGAGCTTCTAACCGATCTCGACAAGCTGAAGGAAAAGGGCATTGCGCCCTTCATGATGGGCTCGGCAAAGCAGCATCTGGCCTTGCACATGATCGGCGCCATCGACCAAGCGCATATCGACGCGAGCAATCGCGCCGAGCTTGACGACCTGATTTACGGCCGTGGCGGCTCCTGGAACACCAAGGGAAACATCGAATCCGCCAAACTCGTGCAGCAGTGGGCACAGGGCGGTTATTTTTTCCCCGGTTTCGAAGGCATCTCAGGTGACGACGCCGTCCAGCTTTTCATTTCCGGGCAGGGCGCGTTCCTGATCTCCGGGACCTGGTATTTCGGTGACATGCAGCACAATCCGGATATCGGCTTTATGGCCATTCCCGCCCCGAAAGGCATTTCCAAGCCCATGAGTGTCGGGGGCGTGGATCTTGCCTGGGCGATAACGAGCCTTGCCAAAACTAAGCCGACACAGGACCTAGCCGGCGCATATATCGACTATATGGTCTCAGAAAAGGCTGCTGAAACCTGGGCCAATGCTGGCTATCTCCCGGCAACTTCGCTCGCGGCTGACGCAAAGCCAAAGCTCACGCCGCTCCTCAGCTCCGGCATCGAAATGTGGAAGACACTCAACGCAAATGACGCTCTCGGCCATTACCCCGATTGGTCGAGCCCAACGATGCTGAAGACAATAGACGACAACACGCCGCTTCTCCTGTCCGGCAATATCACGCCCGAAGCCTTTGTCGATGCTATGGACAAGGATTATCAGGCCTACCTGAAGGATAAGAAATAAAGATTGCGACGCAGGTCACGACCGTCCCCTGCGGTCGTGACCTCAGTCTCGTCGATCGAGATAAATGAACATTGCGATCGGCTTGCTGCGCGATGACCACAGCTTTGGCTTTATGGAGTACTGGATGAAACGCTCCGCACTTGATGGCTCGCAACATACGAATTTTATTTATTTATTGCCTGGATTGCTGTTCTACGCGGCTTTTGTCTTTGGACCGATCCTCGCGGCTTTGGGTTTGAGCCTGACCAGCTGGGACGGCTTGGCCATGCCCAAATGGGTTGGTTTGGGCAATTACGCCGATCTCTTTTCTGACAGTCGTTTTTATACTGCCTTGCGTAACAATGCCGAGCTTATGATCTTCTACTGTGTCCTGCCGCTCGTGCTCGGTATCGCTCTTGCTGCTTGCGTCTGGAATCTGAAGCAACGCGAACAACTCGCCCTGCGCACATTCTTGTTCCTGCCTTATATCATGCCGACTGCCGTGTTGGGCATCATCTGGGCATGGCTCTACAATCCTGCATTCGGCCCATTCAATCAGTTTCTCAGAGCAGTCGGGTTGGGCGCCTTCGCACTCCCGTGGCTGGGAGATTTCAATTTTGTTCTTCCCGCGGTCGGGATCGTTGCCACTTGGTATTTCTTTGGTTTTTGCATGGTCATTTTCCTGACCGGAATCCAGCGCATCGACCCGTCTCTTTTCGACGCTGCCAATGTCGATGGTGCTTCGGCGCGAAAAACTTTTTTCTGGATAACGCTGCCGCTTCTATTGCCTGAAATAAGGGTGGTTTTGCTTTTGACGGTCATAGCGTCGATCAAAAGCTTCGACCTGATTTTTACAATGACCCGGGGCGGACCCGCCAACGCTACGCTCGTGCCGAACATATACATGTATCAGCTCGGCTTCGAGCTCAATCGGTTCGGCGCCGCGGCGGCCATCGCCATTGTCGGCGCGATACTCACATTCGTCATCAACTATGCAATTCACCGATTTGTGGGATCGCAGCATAAGGGATTGGCTTGATGAGCCGTTCATTTAACATTTCCTCCGGTCCGCTATTCCTCCGCATTGTCCTCTGGCTTCTTGCTTTCGTCACGATCATCCCCTTCCTGCTCCTGCTTCTAACCTCAATAAAGAGCAAGGCCGACGTTCTGCAGGGTGCATTCGCGTTGCCGGCATATCCACATTTCGAAAATTACGTCGATGCTTGGAATGCCGGACATTTCAACATTTACTTCTGGAATTCGATCATCGTTGTCATACCCGTCGTTGCTGCAAGCGTCATTTTAGGCCTGCTGACCGGCTTTGCCTTCGCATACCTGTCATTTCCGCTGCGGCGTACGCTGTTCGCCATCCTGACGCTCGGCATGATGGTGCCGGCGGAAGCCTTCATCATTCCGCTGTATTATGAAATGCGGTATCTCGGACTGATCAATACCTATGCGGCTCTGATTGTGCCGCAGATCGCGATGTCGATACCATTCTCAACGATCTTCCTCGCCAGCGCGATGCAGCAACTGCCGGAAGAAGTTCTCGAAGCGGCGGTTCTCGATGGCGCCGGACGCTTCTATATCCTGCGCAAGATCGTTATCCCGCTCATGGTGCCGGCAATGTCGACGCTGGCGCTGTTTCTGTTCATATGGACCTGGAACGAGTTTCTCATTCCCTTCATTCTGGTCAACGACGACGCCTATCGGACGCTGCCCCTCGGCATGCTGTTTTTCCAGGGGCGTTACACCGTCAATACGCCCGTTCTCACCGCCAGCGCGGTGATCGTGATTTTCCCGCTCATCCTGACTTATCTGGTTTTCCAGCGACGGTTCATTGCCGGCTTGACGGCAGGAGCGACGAAATAAACAGCCATATGCGAGGGTGTCGTTTCGGAGCCGCACGCCTACTTGGACAGCAAGACGTCACGCTGCCCTTCGTCTTTGTTCCCGCTTGTGGCGCACTTCCAGCGCCGCGCAGCCCCAGACCGTGCCAAGCAGCAGATAGACATGACGCCAGTGGTCGATATCGATGACGTTGCCGATTGTCGCATGGCCGAGAACCGAGATCCAGGCGATCATCAGGAAGGGCTGCCACGGCCGGTCGAGCAGCAGGTTTCGGAAGCCGAGAGCCAGCGTCCAGAGAAGCATGCCGACATAGCTGACGAAGCCGAGCCAGCCATAAGAAGTGAGCGATTTCAGCCAGATATTATGCTCGTCCTCGGGAAACATCGTGCCGAACACCAGCGGCCCGATGCCGAGCGGGCGCTCCATCATCATGGTGAAGCCGATCCGGTGGCGCTCGAAGCGGCCGAGATGTTCGCCGTCATATTGCTGCACCAGCTGGGCGCGCGCCGAAAACAGTTCGGCGACCTTGGGGATCTGCAGCGCCACCAGCAGCGAGGCGACCAACATGATGATCGCCGCCAGCGACAGGACCAGGACTCGCAGGCGAAAGGCGCCGCTGCGCTCCTTCAGCAGCATGATGAAGATCAGCAGCACCACGCCAAGCGCGAAGAGCCCCCAGGCGGCGCGGGAAAAGGAGAGGAAAATGCCGAGCGCAAGCACGAGCAGGGCGGCAGCCTTCAGCGGCGATTTCTTCAGGTCGCCGACCAGGATACCGTGGACGAGATAGAGCGATGGCGGCACCAGGAAGGGACCGAAGACGTTGGGATCCTGGAAGGCGCCCTTGGCGCGGTCGTAGAGCGTGAAGATTTCCGCGCCCGGAAAGGCATGGAAATAGCCGAGTATGCCGAGCGCGGAGGTGGCGACGGCGGCAAAGGTCCAGGCGTTGAAGATTAGCGGCAGCCGCTTGTGGCTGTCCTCGATGATTGCCGCGTAGAAGACCGCCGTCAGCGCCAGGAAGGTCGACACCGCGATATACATCGGCGCCGTTGCCAGGTCCTTCATCTGCGTCAGCGACAGCATGCCGCCGATATTGAAGGTCAGCAACAGGGCAAGCAGCGGTGCCACGCCGCGCGAAATCCGGAGGCCCAGGATGAACCAGAGGCCGATCAGCCCGGCCATCCAGAGTTCATAGGGCGCCGGCTCGTCGATCACGAAACCGGAGAGGAAGACGCCGAAGGCGACAAAAGCCGAGCCGATCAGGCGCAGCGTCATCCGCTGCGGTTGGGCGACACGGGGATAGGTCGCCTCGATCGCGCTCAATAGGCGTTTTCCGTGTTGAGCAGCCGGATCGGCGTCAGGAACAGGATCTTGAGATCGAACCAGAGCGACCAGTTCTCGATGTAATAGAGGTCGTAGGCCGTGCGGAACTTGATCTTCTCGTCATTGTCCACTTCGCCGCGCCAGCCGTTGATCTGGGCCCAGCCGGTGACGCCGGGCTTGACGCGGTGGCGGGCGAAATAACCCTCGACGACATCGCCGAAGGCGCGGTCGCGCGCCTGGGCGAGAACGGCATGCGGACGCGGGCCGACGAGCGAGAGATCGCCCCTCAGTACGTTGAAAAGCTGCGGTAGTTCATCGATCGAGGTCTTGCGGATGAAGCGGCCGACGCGGGTGACGCGCGGATCGCCCTTGGTCACCGCGGCCTTGCCCGTGGGATCGGCCATGTTGGAGTACATCGAGCGGAATTTGAAGACATTGATGATTTCGTTGTTGAAGCCGTGGCGCTTCTGCATGAAGAAGACCGGGCCTGTGGAGGTCGCCTTGATGGCGATCGCGGTTGCGACCATGATCGGCCAGAGCAGCGCCAGTGCAACGATCGTGAAGAAGATGTCGAAGCCGCGCTTGGCGACGGAATCCCAGTCGCGGATAGGCTTCTTGAATATATCGAGCATCGGCACAGAGCCGACATGCGAATAGGCGCGCGGCCGGAAGCGCAGCCGGTTGGCATGCGCGGCAAGGCGGATATCGACCGGCAGGACCCAGAGCTTCTTCAAAAGGTCGTAGATACGGGCCTCGGCCGACAGCGGCAGGGCGATGATCAGCATGTCGATGCGTGTCAGCCGTACGAATTCGACGAGTTCGGCGACAGTGCCGAGTTTCGGATAACCGGCGACCATGATCGGCGAGCGCTTCTCGCCGCGGTCGTCGAAGATGCCGCAGATGCGGATGTCGTTGTCGGCCTGCTGTTCGAGGACGCGGATCAGGTCCTTGGCCGGCTCGCCGCCACCGACGATGACGGCGCGGCGTTCCATGATGCCGTTGCGTGCCCAGTTTCGGATGGCGTAGGCGACGACAAAGCGTTCGGCTGCAAGGAAGAGCGCGCCTGCGACGAACCAAGGGATGTAGGCGTCGACCATCGCCCACGTGGTGCCGCGAATGAGCCCGAACAGGCCGACGCTCAGGAGAAGCGCGATCGTCCAAGCGGCGACGATGCGCGGCATCAACCGCAGCTTCGCCCGAAGTGCGGGAATGGTGTAGGTGTCGGCAAGCTGCAGGCCGATAACGGTCAAGGCCGAAGCGATCACCGCCATGCCCGCCAGCACCAGCGTGGAATCGTTGCCCTCGCCGGGCCAGAAATAGTGAATGGTCAGGGCAATCGCAAAGAGTGCCAGGAATTCCAGCAGCCGCAATTGCCCGATGATGATCGCGGGCGAATGAGTTCCGTCGCGGAACTGTTCGGCGATCTGGCGGGCATAGGGATTAATTTCGGTCGGCTCGGAGGAATTCTCCTGAACCGCGTCGCCGCGAACCTCGATGTCGGAGACCTGCTTGCGCAGTGCTTCCACGTCGAATTGATCGCCTTTTTCCAGCTTGTTCATGGGGCCAGTTTGTTCATGGGGCATTGTCGCTCGTTGTCACCCTGCGAAATACCAGAAAGCCCCTAAGAAATATTTACGAGGCGGCGGGCATAGCTTGGCCGGCAGCCGGGTTGACGAGCTCATGGTACAATTTCAGGACATCACGCGCCATGACGGCGGACGAAAACACCGCCTTCACCGCTTCGGGCTTCGGCATCGTCCTGGCGTGCCAGTCGGGTGTGCTCAGCGTTTCCGCCATGACGCGGGCGAGATCGTCGGAATTGCCGGGCTCCACCAGCGCTGCGCTGTCGGCGCCGAGCACCTCGGGAATGCCGCCGACACGGCTTGCGATGATCGTCTTGCCGGCGCCGAGCCCTTCGAGCACGATATAGGGCATGGCTTCGGCGCGCGAGGGAACGACGAGGTTCTGCGCCATGGAGAAGGCTTCGTGGACCCGCATTGCCGGCAGCATGCCGATGCGTTTGCCAAGGCCGCGTTCGACCATCATCTCGCGGTAGCGGTCGCGATCCGGCCCGTCGCCGATCATCAGCGCCGATAGTGGCCTGCCGAGCAGCCGCTCGGTCTTGGCGAAGGCATCGACAAACAGATCGGGACCCTTGAGGTCCCGCAGCATTCCCACATAGATGAAATGCACGGCATCCGAGCGGGTCGGGATCGTCTCGAAATCGCGCTCGCTGATACCGTTGTAGATCAGCCTCGTCTTCGTCCGCGGTCGACCGACCTTGCGCGCATAGGTATCGCGCTCATATTCGCAGATGAAGACCAGCGCATCGGTGAAATATTCCTGCAGGCGCTCCATCCTGAGGACGAACTGTCCGCTGAGCGAGGAGCGCGAATAATGCAGGCTTCCACCATGCGCGGTATAGAGGCGGGCTACGCGATACCTGTTCACCCGCAACGCTGAGCCGGCAAGTCGCGCGAGCACGCCGCCCTTGGCGCCGTGTCCGTGCAGCACATCCGGCCGCAAACTTTTGATTTTCTTGTATGTATCCCACATCGTCGCAATGTCGGACGGACTGATCGAGCGCCGGATCGGCACGCGTGTCAGGCCGAGCGAGAGATACGGACGGATATCGTCGAACAGGCTGTCCTCGTACTCGCCGCCGGTCGAACTGTCGCAGAGGATGCCGATGTCGTGGCCGGCCTTGCTATGCTCCTCGACGAGATCGCGGACATGGCGGAAAATTCCGCCGACCGGCGACCTGAAGCAATGGAGGATGCGGAGCGGCTGCTGTGCCATCACTCAGAAAAGCCGTTCGCGAACGTAGATCGTGTCACCTGCGATGATTGGCCCTGATATGTTGATGCGGCCGGTCAGCACCTGTCCATTGATCTTGCGGGTGACATCGACCACGCGCTGGTTGGCGCGGCTGGTGAAGCCGCCGGCAACCGCGATGGCATTCTGCACTGTCATGCCGGGAACATAGGCATACTGGCCGGGCTGGCCCACTTCACCCATGATGAAGACCGAACGGTAGCGATCGACATCGATCGTGACGTCGGGATCGCGAAGATAGCCCTGCTGCAGTTTTTGGGCGATCTGCCCCGAGAGTTGCTGCAGGGTTCGTCCGCGGGCAGGGACCTGGCCGATGAGCGGGAAGGCGACATAGCCGGCCTGATCTACCGTATAGGTGTTGGTCAGGCTCTGCTGGTCGAAGACGGTAATGCGCAGTCGATCGCCGCTGTCCAGCGTATAAGGCTGAATGGTCGCCTCGTTGAAGGCCTTCGGCGCAGGCTTGTACGTCGTGCAGCCGCCCAATGCTGCGGTCATGGCTGCAAGGCTCAGGGCCAAAAGGATCTTGGGCTGGACGACAGACATCCGCTTGTGCTCACAAAAATGAAGTCGGTGCAGTCGTTATCGATCCGTTAGGGTTAATGCCCGGTAAAGGGCGCTTGCAATTTCCCGGTTTCCTTCATCGATCATCTGTCATTTTCTTGGCGAGCTTGTCATTAACCGTTGAGTTACCATGGTCGTTTACGCTTACGGCACCTTTGTTGTGGAGTAAGAGCATGTCCGGCGTAGCTCGTGATCAGGATGTGGACATAGACCTTGGCCAGTTGGTCCGTGCGGTCTGGGCGCGCCGTCTGCGGATCTTGACAATCACCCTCGTGGGGGCGGGCGTCGCCTTTGCCGGCGCCAAAATCATGTCGCCGCAGTATCGCAGCGAAACACGCATCCTCATCGAACCCCGTGCGCCGGCCTTCGCCAGCACCCAGCAGATCAATGACGCCGGCGCCGGTCCGCTGATGGACGAACTGAACATCGCCAGTCAGGTGCAGCTTCTGCAATCGGCCGATCTCCTCAAGAAGGTCATCAACGACCTGAAGCTTTATAACCTGCCGGAATTCGACGATGCCGCCAGCGGCTCGGCGATGGGCAGTATCCTGGTGAAGCTGCATCTGAAGAAGAACCCGCTGGAGAACCCGCCGGAAGAGCGCGTCATCGACGCGTTCGTCGAACGCCTGCAGGTCTATCAGGTGCCGGGTTCGCGCGTCATCGGCATCAATTTCACCTCCAAGGACCCGAAGCTCGCGGCCGCCATCCCGAACGCCATGGCGAATGTCTATCTCTCGACCCAAAGCGGCGCCAAGCTCGATTCCAACTCCGAGGCGACCCGCTGGCTGGAGCCGGAGATCGAAGGCTTGCGCCAGAAGGTCAGCGAAGCCGAGAGGAAGGTCGCCGAATATCGAACGTCGCACGGGCTGTTGCAGACGAACGGCACGACCACTTTTCCGGCCCAACAATTGAACGATATCTCCGCCGAGCTGACCCGCGTGCGGGGCGACAAGGCCAATGCCGAGGCGCGGGCGCAGGCGGTGCGAAACGCACTGTCCTCGGGCGAGGCCTTCGATACGCTGCCGGACATCATGTCCTCACAGGCGATCCAGCGGCTGAAGGGCACGGAATCCGGCCTGCAGTCGCAGATCTCCGATCTGCAGACCAGCCTTCTCAACAACCATCCGCGGCTGAAAAGCCTGCGCGCTCAGCTCTCCGATATCCGCACCCAGATCCGCCAGGAGACGCAAAAGATCCTGGCGAGCATCGAGAATGAATCCAAGGTTGCGGATCTGAGGGCGAACGAACTGGAGCGCCAGTCCGACACTGCGCAAGCCAACAGCGCCCGCGCCGGCGAGGACGAGGTCGGCCTAAATGCGCTGGAGCGCGAGGCGAACGCCCAGCGCCAGTTGCTCGAAACCTATCTGGTGCGCTACCGTGAGGCCGCCTCCCGCGCCGACAGCAATTCGAGCCCGGCGGATGCCCGTATCGTTTCCAAGGCCATCGAGCCCGTCGATCCCTATTTCCCGAAAGTGGTGCCGATCGTCGTCGTCGCTGCCGTCGCGACGCTGATCATCAGCGCCATCGCCATCATGCTGTCCGAACTCTTCAGCGGCCGGGCACTCCGCCCGACAGATGCGGCTCCGGAGACAATCGAGGCAGAAGCGTTCGTCGAGGAGAAGCATGTGCCGCAGGCCGTTGCGACCGTCGCTGCCGCCAAAAAGCCCGTCCAGCCGAGCATGCTTGCCGTGGTCGCGGACGAAGAGGATGTGATCGAGCACGTGAGGGCCGCCGAGGAGGCGCCAGAGGACGAGCCGGAGGACGAGAATGAATTCTCCGTCGCCTCAGTTGCAGACTATCTCACTGGCAGCCGCGCATCACTTGCTATCGCGATATCTCCGACCGGTGACAATGGCTCGGCGGCGACGGTTTCGCTGACCCGCATGCTCGCCGACGCCGGCCGTCGCGTCATCCTGATCGACATGACAGGTTCCGGCTACCCCACAGAACTGATGGCCGAGGACCGGGCCGCTCTCGGTGTCACCGATCTGCTTTGCGGCGAGGCCGCCTTCGGCGATACGATCCACGGCGACCGCCTTTCCGATGCCCATCTCATCCCTCAAGGCCAGAGCGATGTGCGCCGCGCCATGCGCGGCGTCGACCGGCTGTCGTTGCTGCTCGATGCACTCGCCGCCGCCTATGACCTCGTGGTGGTCGAATGCGGTTCGGCCGATGTCGCCGGCGTCTCGCGGCTGACGCGCAGCCGGGACGTCGAGATCATCCTCTCGCTGCCTGAGGTCGAGGAAACCGTCTTTGTGGCTCTGATGACGGAATTCCAGGCTGCAGGCTATGAGCGCGTCGTGCTGATGTCCGGCGGCGAAGGGGCCGAGCAGACGCTCGGCCGGGCTGCTTGAACGGTTAGCCGATCCGTGCCCGAATGCCTTGGGCGAATTTATAGAGTTTCGGGCGCGCCTTGATGTGTGCCTTGCCGCGGGTGACGATCCGGTGTGCGGCGCCGGCGATCACACCGAACGGCGAAACCGGCAGCACCACGTCGTAGTGTGCGGTCTCGACCGGCGCCCAGGAACGCTTGTAGGTCTGGTCGCCGAGGCCGAAATCGAACAGCGCCACACCCTTGCCATGCAATCCCGAGATAGTCTGCCAATAGAGGAATTCGCCGGGGCTCGTATCCGGCACGAGCTCTTCATCGATCGCCCCGAACTGGCAGATGATGTGGTCACCCTTGCGCGAAATGCCTGAAATCGCGGCGATCTTACCCTCAAGCTCGCCCTTGAGCCGGAGCATATGCATCTGCAGCCCGAAGTACTGCCTGGTGTCATCCCGCTTGTCGATGAGACCGTGCAGGAAGGCCTGCGTTTTCCTTTCGGCGAAGACGTCGGGAAGGCCGAGGCTGGCGAAGCGGGCGCTCTTCAGCCGGAAGAAGATATCGAGCAGGCTATGCTGTTCTTCTGGTGTCTCGGGAATGACGTATTCGAACCCGCCGGCCGCCTCGAGGCGCTTCGACTGAACGCGGAATTTCTTGCGCCGGTTCTTGGCATTGAGTTGCTTCAGCGTGTCCTCGAAAGCGGGAAGGAACGGCAGCTGATAGGCGTGATTCTGGTTGTGCACCATCGGCAGCCCCGCGAGCGGGCTCTCGCGCCCGCGCCATTCCAGCGGAATGTTCTGCAGCAGCAGGAGATCGGCGCGGCCCTTCAGTGCACGCTGGAACTGGCCGGCGAACTCATGGGAGTCGATGGTTCTGCCGGCTTCGGCAAAGCTTTCTGCGAACAGGCCGGTATTGATATTGCTGTGATCGGCGGCGATGAATTTCGCTGTCGTGAGCCCGCGAGACTTGACGATCTCGACCGGCAGAATGAAGGCAGTCTGGCCGGCGTGGACGCCTTTGAGGATCGCAAGCGGCCGCTGGAAAGCGCTCACCCAGGCGGCGCACCAGTCGTAGCTCTGATGGAGTGATTGGAGATTGTCGCGCTCCAGCGCCCGCCATTCATCCTCAAGCAGCGGCATCGTGTCGAAGACTTCGATGTTGATTTCAGCCATGGCGAGTTTCATGCTCAGCTGGCGCAGGCGCGAAATGGCCATGTCGGCCAGCGCCTTGTCGGATGGCTGTTCATGGACGTCGAGCTTTTGCGTCTGCACGGTTTTCTCCGGTCAAGAATGCTGAACGGGAAGGTAGATACGGCAGACATATATTTGGTTTAACCGCACGCGATGGGCGAGGTTTTCCGCAGATCACGGTTATTCGGCCGTTAATGCCCCTGAAGTATGCGCGCAAAAGCTTGCAGCGGTTTTTGCGACAACGACATGCGTAAAAGCAAAGACCTGAAGCGCAACAAGCGAATCTGAAAGATCGCGACGCGCTTTAGCGCAGCGGGGGGCCGGCCATCCATTTGATGATCACCATCGCCGGCAACACCCATAGCAGTCCGGTGAGCAGGAAGTAGAGGAGATGTCCCCACCACGGCGCGTTGCCGAGCGTTGCCACCGCGATCGTATTCGCCACCAGCGCATAGACGAGCACGAGCACGATGATGAGGATCGTGCCGATGAATTTGCGGAGGCGGACGGGCATCGGTTATCTCTCGGCATGGACGGGTCGAACCGGCGCGACGGCATGCCGCAAAGGTTCGGGGCTTGTTTTGCATGAGCCGGTGGGGCAAATCAACTGCCGGATAGAAGGAGACATCATGGCCGTCGCAAACCCGACCACGGAACAGGCGATCCTGAGCGAAGTGCGCAAGCAGAACCGCGACCGCCGCGCCTTGCGCCTCTGGCTCGGTTTCGTGATTTTGGCGCTGTTCTGTCTCGTGCTCGTCGGCGGTGCCACGCGGCTGACCAATTCCGGCCTGTCGATCACGGAATGGAAGCCGATCCACGGCGTCATCCCGCCGCTGTCGGCTGCCGAATGGGAGGAGGAATTCCGTCTCTACCAGCGCATTCCTGAATTTCAGCAGCTGAACAACTCCATGACCGTCGATGAGTTCAAAGGCATCTTCTGGTGGGAATGGGCGCACCGGCTGATCGCCCGCGGTATCGGCGTGATCTTCGGGCTGCCGCTCATCTATTTCTGGCTGACGGGGCGGATCGAAAAACGTCTGCGGTGGCCGCTCGTCGGCATCCTGGCGCTCGGCGGCCTGCAGGGTTTTATCGGTTGGTGGATGGTGTCCTCGGGCCTGTCCGTCCGCACCGACGTCAGCCAGTACAGGCTGGCGACGCATCTCGTCATGGCCTGCCTGATCTTTGCCGGCTGCATGTGGATCATGCGTGGTCTCTCCAGACATTCCGACGATCCGGCGCCGGCACGAAGCTCGCGCGGTTTTGCCGCCGCGATCGCCATTTTTGCGCTGTTCCAGATCTATCTCGGCGCGCTGGTGGCGGGCCTCGACGCCGGTTTTTCCTACAATACCTGGCCGCTGATGGATGGCGCCGTCATTCCCTCCGATCTGCTGATCCAGCAGCCCTTCTGGATCAATGCCTTCGAGAACCCGAAGACGGTGCAGTTCATTCACCGCATCGGCGCCTATACGCTCTTCGCATTGACGCTGATCAACATGGTGATCGCCCTTCGTGCAGCGCCATGGACGACCCATGCACGCCGCGCCGTCCTGCTTTTCGTGCTGGTGACGCTGCAGGCAGCGATCGGCATCGCGACGCTGCTGATGCAGGTGCCGCTTCACTGGGGCCTGCTGCATCAGGCCGGCGCGCTTGTGGTTTTCGGCTTCGCCGTCGCCAACTGGCGCGGCTTTTACGGCGAATATCCGCACGGGACGATGATCGCCGAACGCGACTGAGGCGAGCGGCCCTCTCGGGGCGGATCTATCGCAGCACGCCGTCGAGCAGCGGCATGCCGATGATCGCGGCGGCGGCGATCAGGATGTAGCAGGCGATGCGGAAGGTCCGCTCTTCGGCAAGCCCGAACAGTTTCGAGCCGCCGTAAAGCCCGAACGCATAACTCGGCAGGATGACGGCGGTGAGCGCAAAGACGGCAGGCACGAACAGTCCGCCGACATAATAGCTGATGGCGCTGAAAACGGACGAGATCGAGAAGTAGAGAACGACATTCGCCCTGACGCGGGTAAAGTCGCTTTTGCCGCCAAGCCAGTAGGCGACGACCGGCGGCCCGCCGAGCTGTGCGGCGCCGCTGAAAAGCCCGGCGATCAGGCCGATGCCGCTGGTGAGCGGTGCGGACGCCTCCCCGTGATAGCGCCATCCCGATACCAGCAGCGCAAGCAGGCAGATGGCGGTGATCGTGATACTCCAGCGCAAGAGCACTGGGTCGAGCAGCGCCAGCATCGCCGTGCCGGCCGGCACGCCGAGGGCGGCCCCTGCCGCCATGATGATGACCTCGGGTCGGTTGGCGCCGCGCCAGGCGGAAGGGATCATCCCAAGCGCCGCAATGCCGTCGATGACGAGCAGGATCGGCGAGATCAGCTTCGGCCCAACGATCGCGCCACCGAGCGGAATGAAGATCAATGCGGCGCCGAAGCCCGAAAAGCCGCGGGCAAGCCCGGCGATGAAAGCAAAGGCCATCAGCGCATAGATGCCATGTTCGGGCAGGGCAGCGGTAAACCATGCGTACACGCCATCGACCAGCGCATCGAGCGTCATGACATCAGGCTCCGTGATTCGGGAATAGCGAGCGAGGAAGGTCTGCTCTCATGGCCCAATCGTCGCCGATGATCGAGCCGAGAGCGATGCTGCGGCCGCCGAGGGAGGCGGCCGCAGGGGAAAGATCATGATGAAGACATTGACACAAAGCTCGAGCGGCATCCATGCCGCCGCCGTCGCGCCTTACGAGGCGAGCATCAGGTCCATGTTCTGGACGGCGGCGCCCGAGGCGCCCTTGCCGAGATTGTCGAGCAGCGCCACGAGGTTCACCTGCGAAGCACCTGGCGTACCGAAGACGAAGAGCTTCATCGTGTCCTTGCCTTCGAGCTCGACGGCGTTGACCCGGGGCAGGGCCTTGCTTTCGGCCAGCGGCACGACACTGACGATATCCTGGCCGGCATAATGGGCGACGAGTGCGGTATGAATGCTCTCCATCGTCGTGCCCTCGGCGAGATCGTAGAGATGCAGCGGCACCTGTACGATCATGCCCTGGGCGAATTTGCCGACCGACGGCGAGAAGATCGGTGCGCGATCGAGCAAGCCGTGCACGGTCATCTCGGGCACGTGTTTATGGGTGAGCGGCAGGCCGTAGAGGAAATGCGGCGCGGTGATCGCATCCGGGTGATCCGGGTTTTCCATCTGCGCGATCATCTGCTTGCCGCCGCCGGTATAGCCCGAAACCGCGTTGACCGTAACCGGATAGCCGTCCGGCAGAATGCCGGCGGCGCGCAGCGGCCGAATGAGGCCGATCGCTCCGGTGGGATAACAGCCGGGATTGGCGACGAAACGGGCGGCTCTGATTCTGTCGGCCTGTGCGCCGTCCATTTCGGCAAAGCCATAGGCCCAGCCGGGATTGACGCGAAAGGCGGTCGAGGTGTCGATGACGCGCACATTGTTGTTGGCCGAAACCATCTGCACGGCTTCCTTCGACGCGTCGTCGGGCAGGCAGAGGATGGCGATATCGGCGCTGTTCAGCATGTCCTCGCGCATCGCGGCGTTGCGCCGCTCTGCTTCGGGAATTGACAGAAGCTCGACATCGCGGCGGCCGGCCATACGGGTGCGGATCTGCAGACCCGTCGTGCCGTGTTCGCCGTCGATGAAGATTTTCGGTGCCATGTTAAACCTGCGCTTTCAATGGGTTCTGAAGGTTTCCGGATTCAGTTTGAGGATGATAAGTCAGCCTTGTGACACGGCGATGGCGCGTCGCTCGGCATGAAGCCCCAGCATATACATCGCCACCGTTGCCCCCGCAATGGCGGTAATATCGGCATGATCATAGGGCGGCGACACCTCGACGACATCGGCGCCGCGGATATCGAGCTGGTGCAGACGCTGCAGCACCGAGAGGATCTTGGCGCTCGACGGCCCGCCTGAAACCGGCGTGCCGGTGCCCGGCGCAAAGGCAGGATCGAGGCAATCGATATCGAAGGTGAGATAGGCCGGCGCCCCCCGCGTATGGGAGATGATCGCCGAGGCGATATCGCTGGCGCTCATCTCCTCGACCTGATGACCGTAGAGAATATTGACGCCGCAATCCTCCGGCGCGTGGGTGCGGATGCCGATCTGAATGGAGCGGTCGGGATCGATGATGCCTTCGCGGGCGGCCCGCGCCACGAAAGAGCCATGGTCGATGCGCCGTTCCTCGTCGAACCAGGTGTCCTGATGCGCGTCGAACTGCACGAGCGCCAGCGGCCCATGTTTTGCTACATGGGCTTTCAGCAGCGGCCAGGTGACGTAATGATCGCCGCCGAGCGTCAGCAGGAAGGCGCCGCTGTCGAGGATGACATTTGCCTGGCGTTCGATAGCGGCTGGCGTGTCCTGATGATTGCCATAGTCGAGCAGGCAATCGCCGTAGTCGATCACCGCCATTTCGGCGAAGAGCTCGCGGTTGAAGGGGTATTGCGCATCATTGTCGAAGATCGCCGAGGCGCGCCGGATCGCCTGCGGCCCGAAACGTGTGCCCGGCCTGTTCGATGTCGCGGCATCGAAGGGAATGCCCCAGACGGCGACGTCGACGCCGGCGAGCTCCTTGGTGAAGCGGCGGCGCATGAAGGACAGCGCGCCGGCAAAGGTCGGGTCGCTGGCAGCGGAGGTGAGGCTGGTCGCCGTGAAGGCGTGGTCAATCGATCTGTTCGCCAAGTCATGCTCCTTTTTCGGCCGCAAAACCATAGTCGCGTTCGATGCGGACTCTGCATTGCAGGATTGCCGTTCGACGCGAGGTGTCGGCGGCGGGTCTCTCGCGAAGGAATTGGCCGATCCTCTGCGCGCAGAAAGGGGTAGGCGAGGTGCGGACGGATTTCAAGCAATCGTTCGGACGACGGCCGCTCGTGATCGTCGAGCGACCGTCATTCGCCCGCTGCCTATCGGGCCGGCTCCCACAGGCACCACAATCCAGCCAGCGTCGTCAGCGCGGTCGCTGAGATATAGCCCGCGAGCGGCCAGGCATTGTCGCCGCCGAGCAGAATCACAAAGAAGGTTCCGGCAAAGCCGACGATGATGCTCTGGACGCAGAAATAGAACGCGACCGCCGTTCCCGCCGTGTCGCCAAAGGCGGCGAGCGCGCCGTTGGCCGTGACCGCCGTTGCAAGGACGATGCCGATTGCGATGATCCACATCGGCATGACGAAGCTGACCAGGGAAGGCTGCAGAAACAACTCTCCGAAGACAAGCAGCGCGGCGCCGAGAAGCAGCACTGCCATGCCTCTGGCAAGGCTGCCTGCAATGCCCCAGCGCATCACGAAGCCTTTGGCGAAACGCGCCGTCACGATCATCACCAGCGCCACCGTAGCAAAGACGAAGCTGAAGCCGATGCCGGAGAAGCCGGCTTCGTCGATCAAGATACGAGGTGCCGTCGAGAAGAAGACGAAGAAGGCGCCCATCGCCGTGCTGAAGCCGCCCGTATAAACCCAGAAGGGAAGGCTTGTAAGGATCGGGCGGACATCGATCTTCGCGGTAACGGCAGGGCGGGTTTCGTGCCACCGCATGCTGGCGTTGAAAAGCGCGGCGATGGAAAGGAGACCGATGACGAGGAAGATGGCGCGCCAGCCGAAGCGATCCGATATCAGAGCTCCAGCGATCGGACCCAATGCGGGCACGAACGAGAGAATGGAGCCGAGAAGGCTATAGATCGTGCTGCTTTCGGGACGCCCGCCGTAGATGTCACGCACAGTTGCGAAAGTTGCGACGAGGGTCGCCGACGCGCCGACTGCCTGCAGCAATCTCAAGACCACGAAGAGCGGCGCCGACGAGGAGCCAGCAAGCAGAAAGGATGCAGCGGCAAAGAGTGCAGCACCTCCAAGCAGGACAGGCCGTCGTCCGATAATATCGGAAATTGGGCCGAAGACGATCTGGCCGACACCGAGCACGATCATGTAGAGGCTGAGGGTCAGTTGGATGATGGCCGGCGAAGTGCCGAGTGCCTCCGGCATCATCGGCACGATCGGCAAATAGATATCCATGGCGAGCGAGGCCAGGATGTCGAACGGTGCCATCAGCAGCAAGGCTGTCGGCAGGGAATAAGTCCAGTGCTGGATTTTGGGATAAGACATGGGAAAGAACCCGCTCAAATGATTTCATTCGGCGGCGATCTGTCTCTTCATCGGTATCGGGATTGACCGGACAGACGCCGCAACAACAGGACAAAGTTGTTGCGGCCTATTTGTCTGCGGACTTGGTTGTTCCCATCATGCGCCCCTGACTGCGGCTCCGCTCATTCCCGAAGCGCTTTGCCAAGTTTCTACCAGCAGAACTGGTATGCGACAATGGCATGCCAACACGCTTCCGATTGATTTAAGCAGCGCAAAACAAAAAGGCCGGGTTGCCCCGGCCTTCGTAAATTCCGTCTGTCCGAAGCGATTAACGCTTGGAGAACTGGAACGAGCGGCGGGCCTTTGCCTTGCCGTACTTCTTGCGTTCGACGACGCGGCTGTCGCGGGTCAGGAAGCCGCCCTTCTTCAGCACCGCGCGCAGGCCCGGTTCGAAGTAGGTGAGCGCCTTGGACACGCCATGGCGAACGGCACCGGCCTGGCCGGAGAGGCCGCCGCCGGCAACGGTTGCGACGATGTCGAACTGGCCGTCACGGGCAGCCGCAACGATCGGCTGGCGCAGGATCATCTGCAGCACCGGACGTGCGAAATATTCCGCGAATTCCTTGCCGTTGACGGTGATCTTGCCGGAGCCCGGCTTGACCCAGACGCGGGCGACGGCGTTCTTGCGCTTGCCGGTCGCGTAGGAGCGGCCGAGCGAATCGACCTTGCGGACGTGGGCCGGAGCAGCAGCTTCGGAAGCCGTGCCGAGATCCTTCAGGGAGGAGAGGTCAGCCATATCAGGCGCTCCTTACGTTCTTTTTGTTGAGCGCGGCAACGTCGAGGGCGACCGGCTGCTGGGCTTCATGGGGATGGTTGGAGCCGGCGTAAACGCGCAGGTTCTTCATCTGGCGACGGCCGAGCGGGCCACGCGGAACCATACGTTCGACGGCCTTTTCGAGGACGCGCTCCGGGAAGCGGCCTTCGATGATCTGGCGTGCGCTGCGTTCCTTGATGCCGCCGGCATAACCGGTGTGCCAGTAGTAGACCTTGTCGGAATACTTCTTGCCGGTGAAAACGACCTTTTCGGCATTGATGACGATGACGTTGTCGCCGTCGTCAACGTGAGGCGTGAAGGTTGCCTTGTGCTTGCCGCGCAGGCGCATAGCGATGATGGAAGCGAGACGGCCAACGACCAGCCCTTCGGCGTCGATGATCACCCACTTCTTCTCCACCTCTGCAGGCTTCTGGGAGAAGGTTGCCATAGTGAATACTCTCTTTTGGGACCCTTGGCCCGAAGGCTTGAAGGGCGTTTCTTGTTGCTTGGATTGGCAGGCTTGAGGCATGCCAAAAAGAAAGCAGCCCGGATAGGCTGCGTTCTGGCGCGGTGTATAAAGGGAATGTGATATTCGGTCAATATCGACTTTTCTGAGAGATCGGAAAAAAGAATAAGTGAAAACAAAGAGTTATGTATATGGTATTATAATACCTCACATTTGTCGGCCGCAGATCTGCCGTGTTTGGCCTTTTCCGCGTCGCTTTCACCGGGTTTGAACCAACGCTCCACGGCCGAAAGCCGTTTTAATGCTCGAACTCGCGCAGGCATTTGATCATTTCGCGAAGACCGCGGGTCAGATGTTTGTCTCGCCGTAGAACCATGCCGAGGCGGCGCGTGAGCTGCGGGTTCAGCGATGAAGTCGTCACAAGGCCGGCGCGGTCGCGCTTCAGCGCCAGCCCCGGCAGGATCGACCAGCCGAGCCCCACGGCCACCAGCTCCTTGATCGCCTCGATGCTGCCGAACTCCATCGCAGGTCGGATCCTGGTATCCGGTGCAGCCAGCCACGTGTCGATTGCCCGCCTGGTATTGCCTCCCTCATAAAGCAGCAGTGTCCTGTCGCGCATGAACGCGGCGTCCGGTCCGCCGTCGGGCATGAGACTGCCCGCGGGGGCAACGGCCAGCAATTCCTCCTCGTAGAACGGTTCGATCTCGAAGTTGCGTCCCGATGCCGGCAGGGCGACGACGGCGATATCGAGGCTATTGGCCTCCAGATCGCGCAGAATATCGTCGGCATCGCCGATGCGCACGGTGATTTCGAGGCCGGGCATGGATTTTCTGGCGACGGCGATGGCGCGAGGAAGCAGATGGATTGATGCCGTGCCGCCGCTACCGATGCGCACGCGGCCGCTGGCTCCATCTCTGTACGGCATCATCGCTTCTTCCGCGGCGGCCGATTCCTGGAGCAGCCGCTTTGCATGCACGAGCAGGTCGAGGCCTGCCGCGGTCGGCTGCGCCCGCCGCCCGACACGCTCGATCAGCCGGACGCCGAGCCGCTGTTCGAGCCCCTTGACCTGCAGGCTGACGGCCGGTTGCGTCAGGCCTTCCTTGTCGGCCGCAGCCGTAAAGCTTCCGAGATCGGCGACGTTGACGAAGGCGGCAAGCTGATCGAGGTGGAGAGGCATACAAAAGAATTCCTTATGCATATCATAATATCCATAAGCTTCTTTCGCGACATCTTCCAGCGCATCCTTCATCCGTTGAAGAAAGGAAGAAGAGATGGCCCTGGAATTAAGCGGGATCGTTGACACACCTCGCGATATCGTTCGGTCGAGACTTCGCGGGATAGCACGATGGTGCCTGCGGCTGCTGGCGGCCATCGAACATCAACTCGAAAAGCGCCGCAGCCGCCGCACGCTTTCGGAACTCACTGACGACGAGCTTTCTGATGTCGGTCTGACCCGTGCGCAGGCGAGGGCCGAGACATCGAAGTCGTGGTTCTGGTCCTGACGTCCCGCAGCTACGCGGGGAGTGCGGATCCTGCTCGAAATTGCCGGAGCCTTGTGGCAAAACGTCTGACTGGAATCGAGCGCAAGGAGCAGCGTCATGGCCGAAATCGTATCCTTCCCGGACGCAGCCAGAGCGGAGGGGGGAGGACTGCTGACCCGCTCTCTGCGCGACGGCGTGCTGCGGCTCGTGCTCGACAACCCTCCGGCCAATGTGCTTTCGATCGCGCTTCTCGAAGCCCTGATGGAAGAGCTCGATACGGCCGGAGCGGAGCCGGAAGTGCATGTCGTCGTCATCGCCTCGACCGGCAACGTCTTTTCCGCGGGACATGATCTGAAAGAGCTGACGGCCCATCGCGCCGATGAAGATCAGGGTGCCGGCTTCTTCGAAAAGACCTTTCAGCTCTGCGCCGATCTGATGCTGAAGATCGCCCATCTGCCGAAGCCCGTCATTGCCGAGATCGATGGGCTGGCGACGGCTGCAGGCTGCCAGCTCGTTGCCTCCTGCGATCTGGCGATCTGCACGGATAGTTCGACATTCTGCACGCCGGGCGTCAACATCGGCCTCTTCTGTTCGACGCCGATGGTGGCCGTTTCGCGTGCAGCGCACCGAAAGCAGGCAATGGAGATGCTGCTGACCGGCGAGACGATCGACGCCTCGACCGCCAAGGATTTCGGCCTCGTCAACCGTATCGTGCCGAAGCAGTATCTGGCGCAGGTGGTTTCCAAATATGCGGCTGTGATCGCCAGCAAATCGCCGCTGACGCTGAAGATCGGCAAGGAAGCCTTCCACCGGCAGCTCGAACTGCCGGTGGAGGCGGCATATGATTATACCGCCGGGGTGATGGTCGAGAACATGCTGACGCAGGATGCGCAGGAAGGGATCGGCGCCTTCCTCGGCAAGCGCAAGGCCGAATGGACCGGTGAGTGATCACGCCAGTTTCAGAACCAGCCCACCGATCGCGATGACGACGCCGGCGACGTAGCGCCAGATGCTGGCTTTTTCCTTGAAGACGGTGATCGAGATCACCAGCGCAAAGAGGATTGCGGTTTCGCGCAGGGCTGCAACGGTCGCGACCGGGGCTTTCGTCATTGCCCAGAGTGCGAGCCCGTAGGAAGCGATCGAGCCGGCGCCGCCGATGAGACCGCGCCACCAGTTGCGGCGAACGTGACGCACCACTGTGAAAGCGCCGCGCTGCGACACCGCCCAGGAAAACAGCAGTACCGGCGGCAGCAGCGACATCCACAAGGTGTAGGAAACCGCATTGCCGGAGATGCGCGCGCCGACGCCGTCGACATAGGTATAGCTGGCGATGACGCAGGCATTGGCAAGCGAGAGGACGACGGCGCGGCGGCTGCCGCGTCGCGCCTCCAGGGCGAGCGTCAGCACACCGGCGCAGATTGTCATTGTGCCGGCAAGAGCGCCGCCGGAAAGATTTTCCTTGAGGATGAAACCGCTTGTCGCGGCGATCAGGAGAGGAGCACAGCCACGCATCAGCGGATAGACGAGGCCGATATCGCCGGCCCGATAGGCGGCGGCGACCAGCTGGAAATAAGCGAATTGCAGGATGGCCGAGGCGCCAATGAACGGCCATGCCGAGGCGTGTGGCAGCGGCAGGAACGCCAGGAACGGTAGTGCCGAAACGGCGCCGCCGGCAGAGATCAGCGCCGCATCCAGGGATTTATCGCTCCCTGCCTTGACGATGGCGTTCCATGTCGCGTGCAGCAGTGCGCCGAAGAGAACGAGCAGGATAACGTCGAGAGGCAAGGGAGTAAGTCCGGATAGGATGAGAGGAAGCGGAATGCGCCTCGCCTTCGGCGTCTCAAATTCCTGAAAAGACAACTGGGATTTGCACGAAAACGTGCGGCTGCGGTCGCTTATGTCGAATAGCATCCTTTCAGGATGTGAACAATGGTGGGCATTGCAGCAATTTTTACGTGCGCGCGATATGCGTTCAATCCAAGCGATGCTTTCAACTATGAGATGCTTCTAATGCACGAGGGAACAAATGGCGGAATTATCACGAACAAAAAGAGGAAAATACCTGCGGAGTTCGGGAGGCGATCATTCTATGCTGCTGAAATATAGATATTATTCTATAGCTTTGACATACGGGAAAATTAAAGCTTTTGGTTGTGTAATCTTCAAGAAATCGCAGCGCGGAATTGAGATCAAACCTTTCGCAAGCGCGAAAGACGTACGGTTTCGGCGGCTGTCACGACGGCGAAAAAATCAAAGCTGATGATGCGGAACGAAGACCATCCCGTCAAGGTTGTCTATGCTCTGGCAGTTCAGTACCTGGCAGCGGGGATTGTCTTTCGAGGGGATATGCGTCCATTCCGCATAATCGGTCGCGTCGCAATAATTGCTGTCGCGGACATAGCGATCATAGAGCGGCAAGCCTCGCGGAGACTGGTAGCGGAAGATGGCGGCGCCTTGGTTGTGGATGGCGGCACGCACGCGGGCACAGCTCATCGTGAGCGGATTGTAGCGCGAGATCGCCAGCGCCGGCGATGCGGCGAGCACGAGCATGAGGGCAAGAGCGATTTTTTTGATCGAATCATCCTCAGGGAGTAGCCAATTCATATATACGAAAGAGACACGCCGCCGGTTTCACGAGAACGCAAAAAAACATGTCGGCTGTGCCGAAGGGCTTTCGGGAATGGAGAAGCGGACATGAATCACGACGCCTACACGGATGAATACCTCGCCGGAATTCTGCATTCGGTAAAAACCATCGCGCTGACCGGCGCTTCGCCCAATCCGGCCCGGCCGAGCAACGGCGTCATGGGCTATCTGCTGTCGCGCGGCTACGAGGTCATTCCTGTCAATCCGGGGCAGGCGGGCAAGCAGATCCAGGGCCGTACCGTTTATGCCCGGCTCGCCGACATTCCCGTGCCGATAGATATGGTCGACGTATTCCGCGCGTCGGAATATCTGGATGGGGTGGTCGAGGAGGCACTGGCGCTGAGGCCGCTGCCGAAGATCCTCTGGTCTCAACTTGGTGTGCGCGACGATGCGGCTGCGGCAAAGGCGGAGGCCGCCGGCATCCAGGTCGTGATGAACCGCTGCCCTGCGGTCGAGTATCCTCGTCTTATTGCCTGAGTTGCGGTCTGCTGAGATGGTTTTTCCACCGAACGCCCATGGGCTGAAACGGATCGCGGTTAACTTTCGTAAGCGACAGGCTATGATCCCGCCCGTCAGCAACAACGGGAGGACGACATGGCCAAGAACGATCCGGGATTCAGCACGTTGGCGATTCACGCCGGCGCACAGCCCGACCCGACGACCGGGGCGCGGGTAACGCCGATCTACCAGACGACCGCTTTCATCTTCAATGATTCCGATCATGCCGCCGCCCTCTTCGGTCTGCAGGCCTTCGGCAACATCTACACCCGCATCATGAACCCGACGCAGGCCGTGCTTGAGGAGCGCGTCGCAGCGCTCGAGGGCGGCACGGCAGCCCTTGCCGTCGCTTCCGGCCACGCGGCGCAGGTGATCGTCTTCCACAACATCATGCGCCCCGGCGAGAATTTCATCGCTGCCCGCCAGCTCTATGGCGGCTCGGTCAATCAGTTCGGCCATGCCTTCGAGAATTTTGGCTGGCAGGTGCGTTGGGCCGATGCCGCCGATCCGACAAGCTTCGAAAGCCAGATCGACGACAAGACACGCGGCATCTTCATCGAAAGCCTGGCCAATCCCGGCGGCACCTTCGTTGATATCGCGGCGATTGCCGACGTCGCACATCGCCACGGCCTGCCGCTGATCGTCGACAATACGATGGCGACACCCTATCTCATCCGCCCGATCGAGCACGGTGCCGACATCGTCGTGCATTCACTGACCAAGTTTCTCGGCGGCCACGGCAATTCCATGGGCGGCCTCATCGTCGACGGCGGCACCTTCGACTGGTCGAAATCCGGCAATTACCCGATGCTGTCGAGCCCGCGGCCGGAATATAACGGCATGGTGCTACACGCGACCTTCGGCAATTTCGCCTTCGCGATCGCTGCACGCGTGCTTGGCCTGCGCGACCTCGGGCCGGCGATCTCGCCCTTCAATGCCTTCCTGATCCTGACCGGTATCGAGACGCTGCCGCTTCGAATGCAGCGCCACAGCGACAATGCGATCGCCGTCGCCAAATGGCTGAAGGCACACAGCAAGATCGCCTGGGTGAATTATGCCGGCCTCGACGACGACCCGAACCACGCCCTGCAGCAGCGCTACTCGCCGAAGGGCGCCGGCTCCGTCTTCACCTTCGGCGTCAAGGGCGGCTATGAGGCGGGCAAGACACTGGTCGAGGGGCTGGAGCTCTTCTCCCATCTTGCCAATATCGGCGATACCCGTTCGCTCGTCATTCATCCGGCCTCGACGACGCACCGGCAGTTAACCGACGAGCAGAGGATCGCTGCCGGCGCCGGGCCAGACGTCGTGCGCCTCTCCGTCGGCATCGAGGACGTCAAGGACATCATCGCCGATCTCGAACAGGCATTGTCCAAGATCTGAGATCAGAGGGATCTACGGCGACCGTGACAAATTTCATCACCTTCGATATCGACGGCGTCGAACCCGAGTTCGGCGCCCCGGAGCCCGGCCGGATCATTTCCGGCGATCCGCATTTCCGCACATGGAATCTGGAGGAAGCCGAAGGCGGCCTCTATTCCGGCATTTGGGAGGCGACGCCGGGCAAGTGGCGGATCACCTACGAGGAATGGGAATATTTCAGTCTGCTGTCCGGCCATTCGATCGTGACGGAGGATGGCGGTGAACCGGTTCATCTGAAGACGGGCGACCGGATGATCCTCAAGCCCGGCTTCAAGGGAACGTGGGAAGTCGTTGAAACGACTCGCAAGGATTATGTGATCAAGGTTTGAGCGGGGGGCGAACGAAGCCGAGCCTGTCCCGTTTTCGGCTTCGCCTTTGTCGTCACTTTCACGGCGGTGCTCCGCAACGGCAAGCGGGCAACGACGGTGTTCGTGACGCGTTGTCCCGGATTGAAATGCTTTTAACCAATCCCATTAATCGCGCCTACATCGACAAATGCTAAACCTCATCTGCAGCGCATTGCGGACATGATGTCTCCTGCCGTCCCACAGACATGGCCTTGCAATTAATCTTTCCGGAATTTGCATGTCGTCGAATCTTGCAGGTAGGTACGTTCGCACCCAGACGTCTTCCATCATCGCAACAACGGTCTTCTTCCTTGTCGTCGCCCTCGTACTGACCGGCCTGGTGGCACATGTCGTCGTTACGATGACCCGGTCTGCGAACGAAATCGATGATGCCAGGGCCAGTCGCGCCGCCCGCGCGGCAATCGGTGCGTTTGTCAGTCGCCTGAGCGCGACAACAACGGATAATGCCGTATGGGATGATGCCTATAGCGCCGTCTCATCTTCGGCTGCCGCGGATTGGGCCTATGAGAATTGGGGGAAAACCAGCGAGGATTACGCGCTCTATGATGGCGCGATCGTGATCGGCCCTGATCGGTCTTCGATCGTCTCGGCCTATGCCAAAGGCAAGCCCTTCCAGCCGAGCGCGTTTTTCGGGCAAGGTTTTTATCAGCAGATCAATGTGGCTGCCGATCCGGAGCGGGCGCCAGTGATCAATTTCATCAAGACCGAAAACGGTATCGCTCTGATCGCATCGCAGGCAATCCAGCCTTTCCAGGCGACCGCGGAGCTTCCGAAGCTTAGCACGCTGAGTTTCTACAAGGAATTTACATCGGAAGTTATCGACACGCTTTCGAATGAACATGAACTTGAAGGCTTGCGACTTGAGACGACGCCGAAGCCTGAGTTCCTGAACACGCCGATCACCGACATGAAGGGGGCCGTCATCGGCTATCTCGTCTGGCCCAGCAAAGCGCCGGGAAGCGCCGTGTTTCATCAGGTGTACCCCTATGTTGCAGCCGCTATCGTCATCCTCGCGCTGTTCCTGATCGGCGTTCTGCTGGTTGGCGCCTCCGAGGCGCGGCGCCTGCGCCAATTGGCGCAAACAGCGATTTTCGAAGCCGACCACGATAGCCTGAGCGGTCTGTTGAACAGACACGGGCTTCTCAACCTGTTGGAAGGGCTGGAAAATTCGGCCTCTTCGCCACATCGGCTCTATCTGGTCGACCTTGATGGCTTCAAGGCCGTCAACGATGCCTGGGGCCATGCGGTGGGGGACGATTTGATCCGGCTGGTCTCGAAGGCGCTAGCCGCCTGCCACCCCGAGATCATTGCCACGGCGCGGCTCGGGGGCGATGAATTTGCGCTGGTGCACGTCGGTTCTGCCACGCGCGGAGAGATGGAAAAGACCATTCTGGCGCTGTTTGCCGAGCCCTTCAAAATCGACGGACGAACGATCGAGGTTGGCGCAAGCATCGGCGCTGCTGCCCGCAGCGGCGACGTCCCGCCCTTGGAGTTGCTCCGCAGAGCGGACATGGCCCTCTATCGTGCCAAGGCAAATGGTCGGGGCCAGGCGATCGAATACGACCCCGAACTGGACCGGGAACGCCAACGGGTCGCCGAACTGGAAGGCCTGTTGAAGAGCGCCATCAGCAGTGGCGCAATCGAAGCCGTTTTCCAACCTCTCGTCTCTGCTTCGACCGGCGCTGTGACCGGTCTTGAAGCACTGGCGCGCTGGCGAACTGCAACCGGAAATATCAGCCCGGAGATTTTCATCCCTCTTGCCGAGAGGTGCGGCCTCATCGATGCGCTCGGCGTTCATATGCTGAGAACATCGATCGAGCACGCCAAGAGCTGGCCCGATCTGGCATTGTCGGTGAACGTTTCGCCAATCCAGCTCTGCAATCCGGAATTTGCCGCTGAAGTGATCTCGGTCCTGCAGGAACTCGATTTTAATCCCAACCGCCTGACATTGGAAATCACCGAAGGCGTTCTGATGACAAATCCGGATCAGGCCCGGCGGTCGATAGACCAGCTCAAGCATGTCGGCATCAAGTTCGCGCTTGATGACTTTGGCTGCGGCTACGCAAGCATTGGCGCATTGCGGCAGTTCGGGTTCGATCGCATGAAGATCGACCGCTCGCTCGTGTCTGCTCTCGACGAAGACTCAAATGGCGCCGATGTTCTGCGGGCAACCATCTCGCTCGCGACCGCGCTGCGGATTCCCGTGACCGCGGAAGGTATCGAGACTGCTCGCCAGGCGGCGATCTTGCGCGATGCCGGCTGCGATCAGCTTCAAGGATATCTGCTGGGAAAGCCTATGTCGGCATATGACATATCCAGCAGGCTGTTAGAAGAGTCAGCCGCATGATGCCGCCAAGGTCGTGGCATAGGCTCGGTGTTGATGGCTCGTTACCGGCGTTCCAGCAGAGCGGTGACCGCTGAACGTGACTCCCTTTCACTCGCTGCCGGACGTCTTCACCGTTAACCGGTAACATTTGTCCTGCTGCCAGTCGCTGAAGGTCAAGCGCACGGAAGACTATACCGGCCGTTACGGCTGATCCGCAATCCCGGGATCGCTTCAGCGATGCCCGAAGGAGGAATCGATCACCATTGCAGATCCAGCCGGTCTAGCCCGTGGAAATGGTAGACGTCCTTCACCACGGGTGTCTTTGCCAGCTTGAGTCCGGCCAGCCGTTCGAACAGGATCGGCAGCACGACGTTGAGCTCCAGCCGTGCCAACGGCGCGCCGATGCAGAAATGGATGCCGGCGCCGAAGGAGAGGTTCGCCGCTTCGTTACGACCAGGCAGGAAGGTCAGCGGATCGGTGAATTTCGTCGGGTCGAGATTGGCGGCGGCGAGGATGAGGCTCACCTTGTCGCCGCGCTTGAAGGAGACCCCGTCGATTTCGGCTGGCTCCAGCGCCCAGCGCTGGAAGATGTGGACCGGCGCGCAGATGCGCAAGGTTTCCTCTACGGTGCGCTCCGTCGTCGCCTCGTCACGGAAGAGTTCCGCCGGATCGCAGCCGCTGTCGAGGATGGTGCGTACAGAATTGCCGATCTGGTGCACGGTCGCCTCATGCCCGGCATTGAGCAGCACGATCGTTGTCGAGACGAGCTCCTCTTCGGTCAGATACTGACCCTTGTGCTCGGTATGGATCATGTGGGTCAGCAGGTCGTCGCGCGGTTCGGTGCGGCGTTCTGTGATGACCGTTTTGACGTAGTCGGAAAATTCCTTCGCCGCCCGTTCGGCCTCGTCCTCCTGCTCGCGCGTACGGCCGAACATGTACATGCGGACATAGGCGTGCGACCAGGCGAGAAGTTGCGGTCCCATCTCTTCGGGAATACCGATCATCCGGGCAATCATCGTCACCGGGATGATGTCGGCAAAGGCCGAGAGCAGCTCGACCTCACGCTTCTCCGCGAAACCGTCGATCAGCCGATTGGCGAGTTCGGCAAGCTCCGGTTTCATCTTCTCGACATGGCGGGAAACGAAGGCGCGGTTGACGAGCGTACGCAGCCGCGTGTGCTCCGGCGGTTCGAGTTCGAGCAGGGAATAACGTTCCGAGAGATCGAAACTGGCAAGATGCGGCATCGGCTCGGCAAGGCCGAGCTCCTCGCGGCTGGCGATATGCAGGATCTGACGGCCAAAGCGGCGGTCGCGCAGCAGGCCGTTCACATGGTCGTAACCCGTGAAGAACCACTGCTTCTGCTCAAGCCAGTAGAAGGTCGGGCAATGGGCGTGAAGGGCCGCATAGACGGCATTCGGGTTACTGTAGAAGGCCGGGTTGCGGCCGTCCAGAGAGACATGACGGTTGGCGCGGTCGATCGAGAGAAAGGATGGGATCATCATGCCCCGAGGCTTAGCGGATTTGGTAAGCCTCGGAAAGATGTGGGGAGAGGGATCCCGGACTACCCGGCCCGCGACAGTGTGCCCATGCGTCGCAGCGCCTCGACCTGGTCGTCGACCGTCGGTACGAGTTCGCCGGCGGTGCTTGGCGGCGTAGCCGGGGCAGGGGCCGCGGCCTCCGCTTCGCCGAAGGTGACCGTGCAGTTGCGGCCGGCGGCCTTCGCCGCATAGAGCGCCCGGTCGGCAGCCGAGATCAGTTTGTCTATATTGGCTTCGATCGAGGAGGCGAGCGCGATGCCGATGCTGACCGTGACCGGAACGATCGCTTCGCCGGTGCTGACGGGAAGACGGCAGAATTCGGTGCGGATCGCTTCGGCGATCGCCTCGGCTTCGCTCTGATCCGTGACCGCGGCGAAGGCGGCGAATTCCTCGCCGCCCATGCGGCCGAAGATGTTGTTCGGAATATACTGGCGGGCCATGCGCGCGAATGCGGTCAGCACGGCGTCGCCGGACTGGTGGCCGAAACGGTCGTTGACGCGCTTGAAATGGTCGAGATCGAAAAGCATGACCGCGACCTGGCGTCGGTCGTCATGGGCCTTTTCCTGGGTGGCGTCGAAATAGCCGAGCAGGCCGCGGCGGTTGAGCACGCCGGTCAGCGAATCGGTCAGGGTGAGCGCACGCAGGTGCCGTTCGGAACGCTCCATGATCAGCCGGCAGGTGAACGCGAAGGCGATGGTGAGCAGGAAGGCGCTGGCCATGGCGGAAGCGCCGCCGAGATTGGTCGCTTCGATGTCGCTCGGCAGCGTCAGCGCCATCATCAGCGCCGAGCCGAAGCACAGGCAGCCCTGGATGACGAACACGCCCATCAGCTTGACGCGGGTGCGCTCGCGGCGCATGTCGCCGGCGGCGACCGCCATGGCAAGTGCCGTCGCACCCGTCGCCGAAGCAAGGTTATAGAGCACCACGCGGTTTGAATAATCGCTGTTGACCCAAGGCAGGAAGACCCCGGCGAGCCAGATGACCGGCGGCAGCAGCGCCCACCATTCGATCCGCTTGCGGTCGAGCGCCAGAAACCCCGCCACCCAGGCGCTCTGGCCGAGCAGGGCGATGGCGTTGCCTACCTCTACAGAAAGCACGCTGGGGACTTCGCCGCGCAGCGCGACCATCGCAAAACCAATGCCGGTCAGGAGGAAGCCCAAGCCCCAATAGAGATAGGCCTCGTTCCTGACGTTATGGCGCCAGGCGACGAACAGCACCAAAGCGAGCGTCATGGCCTCTGAACACCAGATGGCGAGACCTGTAGCAATATTGAACACGGCAGCAACCCCTTGTCTGTCCGCTCTTTTCTGTTGGCTTGCATCCTTGCCGAGGAAGCTCGCCACTTCCTTAATGTCGCTGCGCTGCGGCACTGTTTCGGGCCGATATCTGCCGGTAGGCTTTCCGTTGGGTAAACGTGCATGAGTATTATCGAATAGAGTAAGCCTTCCTTCATCCTGTCATGGAGAAAAGTGGGGGGAGATCATACCGAGAGCTCGCCGTTAACAGGCGTTTGAGGGAAAGAGGCTCAATGCATGTCGCCCGGAAGTGTGCAGCGGTTCCGGGATAACGACATGCATGAAAAGAAGGCGCTAAAGCCGCTTGGCCCCGCCTTCTTAACGTTATCCTCATGCGTGTCTTGAAGAGGAGGGCCGGGACACTCTATGTAGGGGTAAGATATTTTTCTTGATTCCCGGCGCCGGCCGGCGAGACGTTGACAAAGGACGCACATGAGAAACCCAGTCGATACCGCAATGGCCCTCGTGCCGATGGTCGTGGAACAGACCAACCGCGGTGAACGCTCCTACGACATCTATTCCCGTTTGTTGAAGGAACGCATCATCTTCCTGACGGGTGCCGTCGAAGACCATATGGCAACGCTCGTCTGCGCCCAGCTGCTCTTCCTCGAGGCCGAAAACCCGAAGAAGGAAATCGCCCTCTATATCAATTCGCCCGGTGGCGTCGTCACCGCCGGCATGGCGATCTACGATACGATGCAGTTCATCAAGCCCGCGGTTTCGACGCTCTGCATCGGCCAGGCCGCATCCATGGGCTCGCTGCTGCTGGCGGCCGGCCACCAGGACATGCGCTTTGCAACGCCGAATTCCCGCATCATGGTGCACCAGCCCTCGGGCGGCTTCCAGGGGCAGGCCTCGGACATCGAGCGGCACGCCCGCGACATCCTCAAAATGAAGCGCCGTCTGAACGAGGTCTACGTCAAGCATACCGGCCGGACCTACGAGGAAGTTGAAAAGACGCTCGATCGTGACCATTTCATGGATGCGGACGAAGCCCAGAGCTGGGGCGTGATCGACAAGGTTCTGACGTCGCGCCTCGAAATGGAAGGCGAACAGGCCTAGTAATTAATTGGGATGGTGTTTTTGTCGCCACAGTTCTATCCCATTTGTGATTGAACAAGGGCTTTCATCCGGCGACGAAGACGCTAATAGTAACTATTAATGCTATGTTGAATTTTTATGACATAGCATTCGGTATTCGAAGGGGAATTCGTTGCCGCCGGAACCCGGACATGATTGGTTGGGGCCGGTTCGTACCCCCTGAAGCCCTTCTCGGCAAAGGCTCCGGAAACGGAGTGCCGCCAGGAGCTGATAGAGTGGACCGCGATTTCGCCTTGAAATGCGGCGTGCTGGAAGGAAAATGATATGAGCAAGGTCAGCGGCAGCAACGGCGGCGACTCCAAGAACACTCTCTATTGTTCGTTCTGCGGAAAGAGCCAGCACGAAGTCCGGAAACTGATTGCCGGACCGACCGTCTTCATCTGCGATGAATGCGTCGAATTGTGCATGGACATCATCCGCGAGGAGAACAAATCCTCGATGGTCAAGTCCCGCGACGGCGTTCCGACGCCCCAGGACATCATCAAGGTCCTCGACGAATACGTCATCGGCCAGCGGCAGGCGAAGAAGATCCTGTCGGTTGCCGTTCACAACCATTACAAGCGCCTGGCGCACGCCTCCAAGAACGGCGAAGTCGAATTGGCGAAGTCGAACATCATGCTCGTCGGCCCGACCGGCTGCGGCAAGACCTATCTTGCCCAGACGCTCGCCCGCATCATCGACGTTCCCTTCACCATGGCCGATGCGACGACGCTGACCGAGGCCGGGTATGTCGGCGAGGACGTCGAAAACATCATCCTGAAGCTCCTGCAGTCGGCCGACTACAATGTCGAGCGTGCGCAGCGCGGCATCGTCTACATCGACGAAGTCGACAAGATTTCGCGCAAGTCTGACAACCCGTCGATCACCCGCGACGTCTCGGGCGAGGGCGTGCAGCAGGCGCTGCTGAAGATCATGGAAGGCACGGTTGCTTCCGTTCCGCCGCAGGGCGGCCGCAAGCACCCGCAGCAGGAATTCCTGCAGGTCGACACAACGAACATTCTGTTCATCTGTGGCGGCGCCTTCGCTGGCCTCGACAAGATCATTTCGGCTCGCGGCGAGAAGACCTCGATCGGCTTTGGCGCCACCGTCAAGTCCCAGGACGACCGTCGCGTCGGCGAGGTCCTGCGCGAACTGGAGCCGGAAGATCTGGTCAAGTTCGGCCTCATCCCGGAATTCATCGGCCGTCTGCCGGTTCTGGCGACGCTCGAGGACCTCGACGAGGACGCACTGATCCAGATCCTGTCCGAGCCGAAGAACGCGCTGATCAAGCAGTATCAGCGGCTGTTCGAGATGGAGGATGTGGAACTGAACTTCCACGAGGACGCTCTGCGTGAAATCGCCCGTAAGGCGATCGTGCGCAAGACCGGCGCCCGCGGCCTTCGCTCGATCATGGAGAAGATCCTGCTCGACACGATGTTCGAACTGCCGACGCTGGAAGGCGTGCGCGAGGTCGTCATATCAGAGGAAGTGGTGCGCGGTTCGGCCCGTCCGCTTTACATCTATGCCGATCGCCAGGAAGAAAAGGCCAACGCTTCGGCGTGAGCTTGATGGCTTTCGTGTGATTATTTTGGGGGCTTGCCATAGGCAGGCCCCTTTCTATTTGAAAAACCATGCGAGGCGCTGTTAGTATTTGCCGGTGGGAACCGAAATTGCTTTTGCCGATGTTGCGCAAGGGTGCGTGCCTGGCAATGATGCAATGATCCGTAAGTCTCTTGCTGGCGTTTGCATTTAGCCGGGTCGGAAGTGGTAAGCGCCGGTCCAGCCACACGCGTCATAGTGTTGGCGTTCCGTTGTAATAAAGCTGTCACATCCGAGGGACGCGGGCGTTGGCGTGCTTGAAAAGCGTAGTCAGAACCTCCACTTGTAGGAACAAGTGAGATTGCCGGCCGGTCCCAAGCGGCCGTGCAGAGAGCCCGGCAACGGGACGATGGAAAGGACATAAAATGACGAAGAAAACGTCTGTAGCGACCAGCACTGCCTACCCTGTTCTGCCCCTGCGCGACATCGTGGTTTTCCCGCATATGATCGTGCCGCTATTCGTGGGACGGGAAAAGTCGATCCGTGCGCTCGAAGAGGTCATGGGTTCCGACAAGCAGATCATGCTGGTGACACAGATCAACGCCAGCGACGACGATCCGGATCCTTCCGCGATCCACAATGTCGGCACCGTGGCGAACGTGTTGCAACTGTTGAAGCTGCCCGATGGCACCGTGAAGGTTCTGGTCGAAGGCCGCGCCCGCGCCGAGATCGACACCTATACCAGCCGCGAGGATTTCTATGAGGCGCTCGGCCACGTGCTCGAGGAGCCGCATGACGATCCGGTCGAGCTGGAAGCCCTGTCGCGTTCGGTCGTCTCCGAATTCGAGAGCTACGTGAAGCTCAACAAGAAGATTTCACCCGAAGTGGTCGGCGCCGCCAGCCAGATCGACGACTATTCCAAGCTCGCCGATACGGTCGCTTCGCATCTGTCGATCAAGATCACCGAGAAGCAGGAGATGCTGGAGACCACCAGCGTCAAGCAGCGCCTCGAAAAAGCCCTCGGCTTCATGGAAGGCGAGATCTCGGTCCTGCAGGTCGAAAAGCGGATCCGCTCGCGCGTCAAGCGCCAGATGGAGAAGACCCAGCGCGAATACTACCTCAATGAACAGATGAAGGCGATCCAGAAGGAACTCGGCGACGGCGAGGAAGGCCGCGACGAGATGAGCGAACTGGAAGAGCGCATCTCCAAGACCAAGCTGTCCAAGGAAGCCCGTGAAAAGGCCGATGCGGAGCTGAAGAAGCTGCGCCAGATGAGCCCGATGTCGGCGGAAGCCACCGTCGTGCGCAATTATCTGGACTGGCTGCTCGGCATTCCCTGGGGCAAGAAGTCGAAGATCAAGGCCGATCTCAACAATGCCGAGAAGATCCTCGAAGCCGATCACTTCGGTCTCGATAAGGTCAAGGAGCGCATCGTCGAATATCTGGCCGTGCAGGCCCGTGCCACCAAGATCAAGGGCCCGATCCTCTGCCTCGTCGGTCCTCCGGGTGTCGGCAAGACTTCGCTCGCCCAGTCGATCGCCAAGGCGACCGGCCGTGAGTATGTCCGCATGGCACTTGGCGGCGTTCGTGACGAAGCCGAAATCCGCGGTCACCGCCGCACCTATATCGGCTCGATGCCCGGCAAGGTCATCCAGTCGATGAAGAAGGCGAAGAAGTCCAACCCGCTCTTCCTGCTCGACGAGATCGACAAGCTCGGCCAGGACTATCGCGGCGATCCGTCCTCGGCCCTGCTCGAAGTGCTCGATCCGGCACAGAACATGACCTTCATGGACCACTATCTGGAAGTCGAATACGACCTGTCGGATGTGATGTTCATCACGACGGCGAATACGCTGAACATTCCAGCGCCCCTGATGGACCGCATGGAGATCATCCGTATCGCCGGCTACACCGAGGATGAAAAGCGCGAAATCGCCAAGCGGCACCTGCTGCCGAAGGCCATCAAGGAACATGCGTTGCAGCCGGAAGAATTCTCGGTCAGCGACGACGCCCTGATGGCGATCAGCCAGCAGTACACCCGCGAAGCCGGCGTCCGCAACTTCGAACGCGAACTGATGAAGCTCGCCCGCAAGGCGGTCACCGAGATCATCAAGGGCAAGGCGAAGTCCGTTCATGTGACGGCCGCCAACATCTCCGACTATCTGGGCGTCCCGCGCTTCCGCCATGGCGAAGCCGAGGGCGAGGATCAGGTCGGCGTCGTGACCGGTCTTGCCTGGACGGAAGTCGGTGGCGAACTGCTGACCATCGAAGGCGTGATGATGCCGGGCAAGGGCCGCATGACGGTCACCGGCAATCTGAAGGAAGTCATGAAGGAATCGATCTCGGCAGCGGCCTCCTATGTCCGCTCGCGCGCTGTCGATTTCGGCATCGAGCCGCCGCGCTTCGACAAGAGCGACATCCACGTGCACGTGCCGGAAGGCGCGACGCCGAAGGATGGCCCCTCGGCCGGCGTCGCCATGGCAACCGCGATCGTCTCGATCATGACCGGCATTCCGGTGGACAGGCATGTGGCCATGACTGGTGAAATCACCCTTCGTGGCCGTGTGCTGCCGATCGGTGGTCTCAAGGAAAAGCTGCTCGCAGCGCTTCGCGGCGGCATCAAGAAGGTGCTGATTCCGGAGGAAAACGCCAAGGACCTGGCGGAGATTCCTGATAACGTGAAGAACAACATGGAGATCATCCCGGTATCCCGCATGGGCGAGGTGATCAAGCATGCGCTGATCCGGCGGCCGGAGCCGATCGAATGGGATGGTACGGTGGAAACGCCGGTCATCGCAACGGTCGAAGGCCTCGATGAGACAGGCGCAACCATAGCGCATTGAGTGGCCTTTGCCACATTTATGCCCCATTGGGACAAAACACGGAAAAAGGCTGGCGGAAACGCCAGCCTTTTTTGTGAAAACGTCATGTAGACGCTTGCTTTTCCTTGATTTGCAGGGCTTTTGGGTTTTCGGCGGGCCTGATGAAACCTATTCTGCGCCTAGCTTACTTTTGAGTCGTTTCATACCATTTAGAAAGGGGTGGAAACATGAACAAGAATGAACTCGTGTCCGCAGTAGCCGAAAAGGCAGGACTGACGAAGTCTGACGCGGCTTCCGCTGTTGACGCGGTTTTCGACGTTGTCCAGGCTGAGCTCAAGAACAAGGGCGACATCCGCCTCGCGGGTTTCGGCAGCTTCACCGTTTCTCATCGTGCCGCAACGAAGGGCCGTAATCCGTCAACGGGCGCTGAAGTCGACATTCCGGCTCGCAACGTGCCGAAATTCACGCCCGGCAAGGGCCTGAAGGACGCCGTCAACGGCTGATCTGAGATTATCCACCAGTCGGAAACGAGACCGGCTGTGCAGGATTTGAGAGGGGTTCGGCTTTGCCGGACCCCTCTTGCTTGGCGGTCGGTGCGAAGCGAGCGGACAATCGCCTGACGTGATCAGGTGCAAAATGCCGCATCTGTCATGCCTGTGTCATGCCGCTCCCCCAGAAAACCTATGTTTCGAATGTTCGATACATGGGGGATTTCATGACAATTTCATCGCGCAAGGCAGCGCTTGCTGCCGTGCTTCTCGCATCCGCTGCTTTTCCGGCCGCGGCCGAACCGGTTTTCAACCGCATCGCCTCCTTCCCGGTTGCGGCGAACCTGCCGGCCGACAAGGACAAGCTGTCGGCGAGCTCCGCAGAAATCATCACCGCGACCGACGACGGCAACACGCTGATCTATAGCGACAGCCCGCTCGGCGCGATCGGCTTCATCGACATTACCGACGCCAAGGCACCGAAGGCCGGCGGCGCGGTGATGATGGACGGCGAGCCGACATCGGTCACCTCCAGCGCCGGCAAGGCGCTCGTTGCCGTCAACACCTCCGAAAGCAAGGCGAAGCCCTCGGGCCGTCTCGCGATCGTCGACGTGGCGACCAAGAAGATCGAGAATACCTGCGATCTCGGCGGCCAGCCGGATTCGATCGCCCTCAACAAGGACAAGACGCTCGGCGCCATCGCAATCGAAAACGAGCGCGACGAAGACGTCAGTGACGGCAAGATCCCGCAAATGCCGGCCGGCGACCTCGTCGTCTTCCAGGTCAAGAACGGCACCGTCGACTGCGGCACCATCAAGCACGTGGCGCTGACCGGGCTTACTGGCGTCGCCCCTGAAGATCCAGAGCCGGAATTCGTCGCCTTCAACGGCCTGAACGAAATTGCGCTGACGCTGCAGGAGAACAATGAGATCGTCATCATCGACGCCAACACGGCTGACGTGAAGACGCATTTCTCCGCCGGCAGCGTCGATCTCTCCGGTATCGACACCAAGCGTGACGGCGCCCTGAAATTCTCAGGCGAAGCCAAAGGCGTGCTGCGCGAGCCCGACGCCGTGAAGTGGCTGGACGATAACCGCCTCGTCGTCGCCAATGAAGGCGACTACCAGGGCGGCTCGCGCGGCTTCACCATCTTCGACAAGACGGGCAAGCTTCTCTACGAATCAGGCGCATCCTTCGAACGCGCCGTTGCCCATATCGGCCACTATCCGGAAAGCCGTTCGGGATCGAAGGGCGTCGAGCCCGAAGGCCTTGAAGCCGCCAAGTTCGGCGATGATCAGTATTTCTTTCTGCTCGCCGAGCGTGCCTCGGTCGTCGGCGTCTACAAAGATACCGGCGCTGGTCCCGAGCTCGTCCAGTTGCTGCCGTCGGGCATTTCGCCGGAAGGCGCGATCGCCATTCCCGCGCGTAATCTTCTTGCGACCGCCAACGAACTCGACCTCGGCAAGGACGGCGGCGCGCGTTCGCATGTGATGATCTACGAGCGCTCGGAAGGCGAGAAGGCCTATCCGCAGATCGTCTCTGCCGAAAAGGACGGCAATCCGATCGGCTTCGCAGCCCTTTCGGGTCTCGCCGCCGTTCCGGGCAAGCCGGGCATGCTCTACGCGGTAAGCGACAGCGTTCTGGGCTCGCAGCCGACGATCTACACGATCGACGCCAGCAAGAAGCCGGCCGTCATCACCGACGCCCTCGTCGTCAAGCGTGACGGTGCCCCAGCCCAGAAGCTCGACATCGAAGGCATCGCGGCTGCCGCCGATGGCTCCTTCTGGCTCGCCTCGGAAGGCTACAGCGAGCGTCTCGTTCCGCACGCGCTCTACAACGTCAATGCCAAGGGTGACATCAAGGCCGAGATCGCCCTGCCGAAGGAGCTCGTCGCCAACGAAATCCGCTACGGCTTCGAAGGCGTGACCATTATCGGCACCGGCGACGACACCACGCTCTGGATGGCGGTCCAGCGCGAGTGGAGCGACGACGAGAAGGGCTTCGTCAAGCTCGTCTCCTACAATCCGAAGAAGAAAGAATGGGGTGCCGTTCGCTATCCGCTCGACAAGACGGAAAGCGGCTGGGTCGGCCTGTCGGAAATCTCGGCTCAAGGCGACAGCGTCTACATCATCGAGCGCGACAACCTCGTCGGCGATGCCGCCAGGCTGAAGAAGCTCTACAAGATCGCGATATCGGACCTGAAGCCCGCCAAGCTCGGGGCCGAGTTGCCGGTCGTCAAGAAGACCGAAGCGCACGACTTCCTCGGCGAGCTGAAGTCTGCCACCAACGGCTATGTGCTGGACAAGCTTGGAGGCTTCACTTTCGACGCGTCGGGCAAGCCCTACGCGGTCACCGACAATGACGGCGTCAGCGACTCCTCCGGCGAGACCCTGTTCTTCCCGGTCGATCTGACCGCGACAAACTGAAAGCCGCCCCTCACCCTAGCCCTCTCCCCGTAAAAACGGGGAGAGGGGACGTGCCATGCGAAAGCTCGGCGTGGGACGGAGAGGTCGCGGCTCAGTCCCTTCGCCCCGCGAGCGGGGGTCCGAAGGACGGGTCGAGACCTGTGGCTCGACCCCGGTCAGTGGCGGCAGCCGGATGAGGGGCCATCTGGCCTCCCCAGCAAAGAACCAGCGTTCCATCCCTACCAGCGCTGATGCACATGCGGCGCGATCAGCCGCTCATAGATCTCGCGCGTTGCCGCCATGACGTCGGCCGACAGCGGCGCAAGGTCGGCGGCCGCCGCGTTGGCCTTGGCTTGCTCGCCATTGCGGGCACCGGGGATGACGACGGTGACCGCATCGCTCATCAGGATCCAGCGGAGCGCGAAGGCGGCCACGGTGGCGCCCTGGGGCACCAGCTTGCGCACCTCTTCCACCGCCTGCAGGCCGACCTCGAACGGCACGCCGGCAAATGTCTCGCCGACATCGAAGGCTTCGCCGTTGCGGTTGAAATTGCGGTGGTCGTCGCTGGCAAAATGTGTGTCCCGGGTGATCTTGCCGGAGAGAAGACCGCTTGCGAGCGGCACGCGGGCGATGATCGCCACATTCCTGCGGCGTGCTTCCTGGAAGAACAGGTGATCGGGGCGCTGGCGGAAGATGTTGTAGATGATCTGGATGCTGACGACGCCGGGATATTCGATCGCCTTCAGGCCGTCCTCGACCTTTTCGACGCTGACGCCGTAACCCTTGATCTTGCCGGCCTTCTGCAGCGCGTCCAGGCCCGCGAAGACCTCCGGTTGGTAAAGCACGTCGCGCGGCGGGCAGTGGAGCTGTACGAGGTCGAGACTGTCGACGGCAAGGTTCGTCAGGCTGCGGTCGATGAAGCCTTCGAGATTAGCCTTGGTGTAGCCTTCGGCGACATGCGGGTTGAGGCGACGGCCCGCCTTGGTGGCAACCATCGGCCGTTCGCCGCCGCGCGTCTTCAACACGTCGGCAATGATTTTTTCCGAGCGGCCGTCGCCATAGACATCCGCCGTGTCGATGAATGTCATGCCGGCATCGAGCGCGGCATTCAGCGCCGCGCGTCCGTCGGCCTCGCTGATGTCGCCCCAGGAGCCGCCGATCTGCCAGGCGCCGAAGCCGACGTTGGTGACGGTGAAGGGCATGCGGCCAAAAGCATGGTGTTTCATGAAAAAATCCTCCCTACTGCATGTCGCCGGAAGTGCGGGGACAACGACATGCATAAAACAAAGAGCCAAAGCGCGTCACATGATTCAAGCAAGATGCAACGCGCTGATGAAAGACACTGGCACTATCAGCCGGGCGACTCCGCGGCAATTGCCGATCAGGCTTTGATTGGTCGCCCCGATGAAATATCGTTCTGCTACAAGGCTTCAACCGCATGGATGGAAAAGGACAGATCATGGAGATCAAACCCGCCGGCTCTCGCCCCTCGACGAAGCCACCGGCCGACTATTTCACCGGCGCCGTTCGTCAGGATCCGCTGATGGAGACGCCGGCGCCTGCACGGGCGAGGGCGGTCTCCGTCACCTTCGAACCCGGCGCCCGCACGGCCTGGCATACACATCCGCTCGGCCAGACGCTGATCGTGACATCAGGCAAGGGCCTCGCCCAGAGCTGGAGTGGGGAGATCCGCGAGATCCGCGCTGGCGATACCGTCTGGTTCGCGCCGGGCGAAAAACATTGGCATGGTGCTGCCCCGGACACGGCGATGACGCACATCGCCATCCATGAAGCGCTGGACGGCAGCCACGTCGACTGGATGGAAAAGGTCAGCGACGAGCAATATTCCGGCAAGGCTTAAAGCTGATCAAAGCCGCTTCAGGCAATAGGAAAAATGCGCGTGCGATTCGACCGTCAGGAACTCGAATTGCCAGCCGTAATCCTTGCAGAATTTGGTGACCGCCTCGACGACGCCATAGACGATCGGCTTGACCGTATTGCCGGTGCAGAAATCATGCCCGGCAATACGCCCCGTGCGCTTCACCTTCTTTTCGCAGAGCAGCAATTCCTGCCAGGTCAGCTCGAAGGAATGATCGGTATCGATATAGGCCCAGTCGAGGAAATCGTCCGCGAATTCGGCAAGCTTCTCAAGCGATGTGCCCTGCATCAGATGCAGCCGGCCGGCCTCGATCTCGGCCGCGAAATTCGTGTGGATCGCGTCGAGCCCGGAGCTGTAGCGATCCATCGACCAGGGATCGATGAGGTAGAGCTCTGCCGGGCGATTCTTTTCCAGGATCTCCGCCGTATATTCGCCGAAGGCTGCTCCTACCTCGACGCCGATGCCGCCGTTCGGAATCCGATAGAGCAGTTCGCCGCGATCCGGCAGCAGCCGGGCGTTTTCCATGTGGTAGGCGCTGAGCGGGGTGCGCGGCATGCTCGCCCGGAGCGCCTGCCTTTCTTCACGTGTCTTCATCTTGATCCCGGGATTGCGGGCGACTGACGGCCCTGATGCGGTTTGACGGGAAGGTAGGAGCAGCCGGCACCGATGACAACCGCATGACAGGAATTTGCTTCTTTCGAACAAACCGCTAAGTTCCATCTGTGAACTGACGAAAAAGCCTCGGGAGGAGCGATTTCATGAGACGCATGTGGCCTGAAGAATTCAACGCCATCATCAGCGGAGCTGAGGAGGTGATGTTGGAAACACCAGCCGAGGCCGGCGAAGCGCCGCTGCAGCGCAAGGCGCTGAAGGCGCGAATCAGCATGCAGGATTACGAGCGGATCTGGCCGCTCGCCGAGATGCGCTTCCGGCTTGGCGAAAGGGATGGCAAGGCCATCACGCTGATCACCACCAACCCCCACTATCATCCCTGGCACCCGAAGGACGGCGGCAGCGTCGATTCCGTGTCGGACAGTGGCCGCCACTACAAGACGGATTATCTCGTCGTGCACTTCCTGCTCGACGACGTGAAGGAAACGTCTCCCGCCTGAGGTGCTGAGGCCCGGTGCGGCCGGAAGCCGCACCGGCGTCCTGTGGAAGCCAAGTTGATCCCGACACTGATGACAACAGCGGCGATATCGCTAAGCTTGGCGAAACATATCCTTACGAAATTGGAGGTTCCCGTGACGGGCAATGTGCTGGATATCCCGGTCAAGACTGTGGATGGTCGTGAGACCACGCTCAACGAATACAAGGGCAGGGTGCTCTTGGTCGTCAATGTCGCCTCGAAATGCGGCCTCACGCCACAATATGAGGGGCTGGAAAAGCTCTATGGAGAAAAGCGCGAGCGCGGCTTCGTCATCGCCGCCTTTCCCGCTAACGACTTCAAGGGTCAGGAGCCCGGCACCGACGCCGAGATCCTCGATTTCTGCACCAGCACCTACGACGTCACCTTCCCGATCTTCTCGAAGATCTCGGTCAAGGGCGAGGCCCAGCATCCGCTTTACCGGCAACTGACCAAGTCGGGTGTCGCGACGACGGGCGACGGCCCGATGCGCGAACGCTTGAAATCCCACGGCATGATCGGCAGCGATGAGGACGACATCCTCTGGAACTTCGAAAAATTTCTGATCGGTCGCGACGGCAAAGTCGCCGCCCGCTTCGCGCCTGACGTGACGGCGGATGATTCGCGGCTGGTTTCGGCGGTGGAGAAAGAACTGGCGAAGAGATGAAATGGTGGGCGATGAGTGCCCGTGGACGGCGAGGCATGCCCATCACCCCAAAAACATGGTCACATCTGCGTCAGAGAAAATGAGAAGGCGCATCGCGCGCCGCTCATAAATGAAACCCGGTTTTGGAAAAACGAAAATGTATATTCATCGCCACTTTGACCGCTGTCTCTGAAAGACGCGGGGAACCGGCTGATTGTGCTTAAGACGCCGCGCTGGCTGGCTTTGCTGATTTCCAGGCTGCAGGCTGAATTGTCGGCATCGACCGAAAAATTAATCGGCAGATCCGACGGCATTCTCAGGAGATAGGTCCTGGCTTCACGGGCCGGGGTTTCTCCCGAGGTCTTGATCGTCTGGTCCCCGGCAGACAGGAAAACCTCTTGGGCCGGCTCTTTGGCAATGCACGGGGGCGCAGCCACGCTGGCGATAAGCAGCGCAGAGATTTTGATAGCGATTTTCATGAAGTGTCTCCTGACGAAACACCTTGCGCAGATCGTGACCGGATTAGCGAACTAATTCGGAATCCCAATCTGATGAACAAGCAGCGGGAACTTTAGAAATGGTGGGCGATGACGGACTCGAACCGCCGACATCCTCGGTGTAAACGAGGCGCTCTACCAACTGAGCTAATCGCCCATCGCAAACGAAGCCGGATCGGCCTGCCGCGTTGGTGGCCGTGATCTATGCGGATCGAGGCAAAACCGCAAGAGTGTTTGTGAAGATTTTTTGATTTTTTTGGTGGTGGTCCCATGTCTTGCAATGCTGCTTAGGCTGGGCTCGGCTGTGGAAAAGTGAGGGGAGGGCGGCGAGCACTCCCGTTACGAAGGCGTTGCGACTGCGGCTGAGCATCGCTGCGGAAGACGGAAGCGCCGGCTTTTGTTCGTCTGGCACCCAACCCGCCGAAACAATTCACCGACTGTCATTGTTTTGTCTCCAAACCTGCTTGACACTAAAAGGCGAACCCCGTAGTTAGCCGCTCATCGAAACGGGCAGCCGTTTTGGAGAGGGTGCCAAGGCATCCGGACTGCTTGAAATGAATTGCGGGTGTAGCTCAGTTGGTTAGAGTGCCGGCCTGTCACGCCGGAGGTCGCGGGTTCGAGCCCCGTCACTCGCGCCATTTCAAGTCTTGTAAAACGCAAATGCGATTTGTCGTTTGTCCGGATTTCCTAATCCTCGCGGCCGTAAAATGGCCGGTCAATGCGCGGGTGTAGCTCAGTCGGTTAGAGTGCCGGCCTGTCACGCCGGAGGTCGCGGGTTCGAGCCCCGTCACTCGCGCCATCTCTTCCGAAAGCCATGCAGTTTCCAGTGGTCAGCCATGCGCGCTGAAGCGGCTTGCACGGATTTGTCGCGACATCGTTGCACCTGCTTGATAATGTCCGCGCGACACGCGTCGAATTGCCTCCGTAAAAGTCTTGCGCCGAGGCCTCGGCTGCGCTAACCACGGCTTGTTGCAACGCACATTCGCTTGCCGGGCATTTGCCCAAATGCGCCGCCTGGCGTCTCCGGCAAGCAGGGATGAACATGATGACTGAACTGCTCAGTTCTTATATTCCGATCGCTATCTTCATTGCTATTGCGCTCGTTATCGGCCTGGCGCTGCTCATTGCGCCGTTCGCCGTGGCGTTCAAAGCGCCCGATTCGGAAAAGCTCTCGGCTTACGAGTGCGGCTTCAACGCTTTCGACGACGCCCGCATGAAGTTCGACATCCGTTTCTACCTCGTGTCGATCCTCTTCATCATCTTCGACCTCGAAGTCGCCTTCCTCTTTCCCTGGGCCGTGTCTTTCGGCGCCATCGGCTGGTTCGGCTTCTGGTCCATGATGGTCTTCCTTCTCGTGCTGACCATCGGCTTTATCTATGAATGGAAGAAGGGAGCCCTGGAATGGGAGTAGCCCCTGTGAGCAATCAGCCGCTTGTGGCCCAGCAGCCCAAGGGGATCATCGATCCCTCGACCGGCAAGCCGATCGGCAGCAACGACCCGTTTTTTGGCGAGATCAACAACGAGCTTGCCGACAAGGGGTTTCTCGTCACCTCGACCGACGAGCTGATCAACTGGGCCCGCACCGGCTCGTTGATGTGGATGACCTTCGGTCTCGCCTGCTGCGCCGTCGAAATGATGCAGCTGTCGATGCCGCGTTATGACGTCGAGCGCTTCGGTTTTGCGCCGCGCGCCTCGCCGCGCCAATCCGACGTGATGATCGTCGCCGGCACGCTGACCAACAAGATGGCGCCGGCGCTGCGCAAGGTCTACGACCAGATGCCCGAGCCGCGTTATGTCATCTCGATGGGCTCCTGCGCCAATGGCGGCGGCTATTATCACTATTCCTATTCGGTGGTGCGCGGCTGCGACCGCATCGTGCCGATCGACATCTACGTGCCGGGCTGTCCCCCCACGGCAGAGGCGCTGCTCTACGGCGTGCTTCTGCTGCAGAAGAAGATCCGGCGTACCGGCACGATCGAACGCTAAGGGTTAAGGACAAGGCATATGAGTGAAGCCCTGACTGAGCTTGCGTCCTACCTTGGCGAAGCGCGCGGCAACCTGATCGCCGCATCGCAGATGAAGTATGGCGAACTGACGCTGACGACGACGGGTGAGAACCTGATCGCCCTGCTGACCTTCCTGCGCGACGACGCCAAATGCGGTTTCGTCAACCTGATCGATATTTGCGGGGTCGATTGGCCGCAGCGCGAGCTGCGTTTCGACGTCGTCTATCACCTGCTGTCGCCGAAGAAGAACCTGCGCATCCGCGTCAAGGTCGCGACCGACGAGGATACGCCGGTTCCGTCGGCCTGCCCGGTCTATCCGGGCGCCGACTGGTTCGAACGCGAGACCTGGGACATGTATGGCGTGCTCTTCACCGGCCATCCGGACCTGCGCCGCATCCTGACCGACTACGGATTCGAAGGCCACCCGCTGCGCAAGGACTTCCCGACGACCGGTTTCGTCGAGGTTCGCTATGACGATGCGGCAAAGCGCGTCGTTTACGAGCCGGTCGAACTGAAACAGGAATTCCGCAATTTCGACTTCATGTCTCCCTGGGAAGGCACGGAATATGTGCTGCCGGGCGATGAGAAGGCGAAGCCGTAGCGGCGAATAGTGAGTAGCGAATAGCGAATAGTTGGAAGGGGCGGGCAGACGATAAACTCCTACAAGGATCTTAAGGTCTGGCAGATTGCGATCGATCTCGCGGTGGATTGTTATCAACTGACCAGAAAATTTCCCAGGGAGGAGGTTTACGGTCTGACAGCTCAGATACGCAGGGCGGCGAGTTCGATCGCAGCCAATATTGCTGAAGGACACGGACGTGAGGTCACGGGAAGTTTCATTCAGTTTCTGCGTATCTCTCAAGGTTCGTTGAAGGAATTGGAAACGCATATGCTCATTTCTCATCGCATCGGCCTGACCGACGAGAGTGAGTTCAGGCAGATGACCGGAAAGTGCGACGAGACCGGACGAATGATTCGGGCGCTGATACGGAGTCTCCAGGAGAAGTAATGAGACCGAACGAAACTATTCGCTATTCGCCATTCGCTATTCGCTTGATTGGCAACGCGTTTGGCATGGAGCACGCAGCATGACCGAACATAACGTCCGCAACTTCAACATCAACTTCGGACCGCAGCATCCGGCGGCGCACGGCGTTCTTCGTCTTGTCCTGGAGCTTGACGGCGAAATTGTGGAGCGTGTCGATCCGCATATCGGCCTTTTGCATCGCGGCACCGAGAAGCTGATCGAGACCAAGACTTATCTTCAGGCCGTGCCCTATTTCGATCGGCTCGATTACGTCGCGCCGATGAACCAGGAACATGCCTATGCGATGGCTGTCGAAAAGCTGCTCGGCATCGAGATCCCGATTCGCGGCCAGCTGATCCGCGTTCTCTATTCGGAAATCGGCCGCATCCTCTCGCATCTTCTGAACGTCACGACGCAGGCCATGGACGTCGGCGCGCTGACGCCGCCGCTCTGGGGCTTCGAAGAGCGTGAAAAGCTGATGGTGTTCTACGAGCGCGCCAGCGGCTCACGCATGCACGCCGCCTATTTCCGTCCGGGCGGCGTCCACCAGGATCTGCCCGAACAGCTCGTGCAGGATATCGGTAACTGGTGCGACCCGTTCCTGAAGGCGCTCGACGACATCGACAACCTATTGACCGGCAACCGCATCTTCAAGCAGCGCAACGTCGATATCGGCGTCGTCTCGCTGGAGGAATGCTGGGCCTGGGGCTTCTCCGGCGTCATGGTGCGTGGTTCGGGTGCGGCCTGGGATCTGCGTCGCGCCCAGCCCTATGAATGTTATTCCGATCTCGAATTCGACATCCCGATCGGCAAGAATGGCGACAACTACGACCGCTATCTGATCCGCATGATCGAGATGCGCGAATCCGTCCGCATCATGAAGCAATGCGTCAACCGCCTGCTCTCGGATGCGAAGACCGGTCCCTTCTCGTCGATCGACGGCAAGGTCGTACCGCCGAAGCGCGGCGAGATGAAGCGCTCGATGGAAGCGCTGATCCACCACTTCAAACTCTATACCGAAGGCTACCATGTGCCGGCCGGCGAGGTTTATGCCGCCGTCGAGGCGCCGAAAGGTGAGTTCGGCGTCTATCTCGTCTCCGACGGCACCAACAAGCCCTATCGCTGCAAGATCCGCGCGCCGGGTTACGCCCATCTGCAGGCGATGGACTTCATGTGCCGCGGTCACCAGCTTGCCGACGTCGCGGCCGTGCTCGGCTCGCTCGACATCGTCTTCGGCGAGGTGGACCGCTGATGCAGCTTCTGCTGGCCATCGCAATTCTTCTTTCGGCATCCGGGGTTTCGGCTCAGGACTCCGATAGTCTCGGCACGCCGCTGGGCCGTAAGGAAGAGACGCCGCCGGCGCAGCAATCGTCCATGGGCGAGCTTTTGTCCAAGGGCTATCAGATCAAGGCTGCCATTCCGAACGGCAGCAAATTCGTAGTGTTTCTGCAAAAAGACCAGTCGGCCTATGCCTGCGAAATGCAGTCTTTGACCGCTTCGCGGTGTGGAACCCTAAACTGACAAGGCGTGAGGAAGAATGTCCGTTCGTCGATTAGCCGAAGATCAATTCCAGCCTGCCGCATTCGCCTTCAGCGATGAGAATGCGGTCTGGGCGGACAAGACGATCCAGAAATACCCCGCCGGCCGCCAGCAATCGGCGGTCATTCCGCTGTTGATGCGGGCGCAGGAGCAGGACGGCTGGGTCACGCGCGCGGCGATCGAAAAGATCGCCGACATGCTCGACATGGCCTATATAAGAGTGCTCGAGGTCGCGACCTTCTATACGCAGTTCCAGCTGCATCCGGTCGGCACCCGCGCTCACGTCCAGGTCTGCGGCACGACGCCCTGCATGCTGCGCGGCTCGGAAGCGCTGATGTCGGTCTGCAAGAGCAAGATCCATGCCCATGCCTTCGAGCGCAATGCCGAAGGCACGCTGTCCTGGGAAGAGGTCGAATGTCTCGGGGCCTGCGTCAACGCGCCGATGGTGATGATCGGCAAGGACACCTATGAAGACCTGACGCCCGAGCGTCTCGAAGAGATCATCGACATCTTTGCTGCCGGCAATGGCGCCAGCATCAAGCCCGGCACCCAGATCGATCGGGTGTTTTCGGCGCCCGAAGGCGGCCTGACCTCGCTGACGACCGAAGAGCCGAAGGCAAGGACGCGCGCCAAGAAGGCCGACGCCGAAACCGTGTCGGCTCCGGTCGACCGCGCTCCCGTTCCGCCCTCCGAGGCCGGCCGCGCGAAAAGCACCGATGCCGAAACCAATGCCGCCCTGAAGACGCCGGCAACGGCGCCGAAGGCGGCTGCGAAAAACGCAAAGGCAGCCGAGCAGCAGCCGATATCGGGCACTGGGGCTGCCGAACCGGCGCCGAAAGCTGCCGTCAAAGCGGAAGCTGCCCCCGCGGCAAAGCCCGCTCTGACCGACAAGAATCGGCCGGTCGGCATCGAAAAGCCCGCCGCACCGGATGATTTGAAGATGATCTCGGGTGTCGGCCCGAAGATCGAGGCGACGTTGAACGAAATCGGCATCTTCACCTTCGCGCAGGTCGCAGGCTGGAAGAAGGCCGAACGCGAATGGGTCGACGGCTATCTGAATTTCCGCGGCCGCATCGAGCGCGACGACTGGGTCAAGCAGGCCAAGGCGCTCGCCAAGGGCGGGGAAGCGGAATATATCAAGGTCTTCGGCAAGAAGCCGCGGTAAGAGGTGAAGCATGTTACAAGATAAAGACCGCATCTTTACCAACATCTACGGCCTCAAGGACAAATCCCTGAAGGGCGCGATGAGCCGCGGCCATTGGGACGGCACCAAGCAGATCCTCGAAAAGGGGCGCGACTGGATCATCAACGAGATGAAGGCGTCAGGCCTTCGCGGTCGTGGCGGCGCCGGCTTCCCCACAGGCCTCAAATGGTCCTTCATGCCGAAGGAAAGCGACGGCCGCCCGCACTACCTCGTGGTCAACGCCGACGAGTCCGAGCCCGGCACCTGCAAAGACCGCGACATCATGCGCCACGATCCGCATACGCTGATCGAAGGCTGCGTCGTTGCGAGCTTCGCGATGGGCGCCAATGCGGCCTATATCTACGTGCGCGGCGAATATATCCGCGAGCGTGAAGCGCTGCAGGCGGCGATCGACGAATGCTATGATTATGGCCTGCTCGGCAAGAACAACAAACTCGGCTGGGACATGGATATCTTCGTCCATCACGGCGCCGGCGCCTATATCTGCGGCGAAGAAACCGCGCTGCTCGAAAGCCTCGAAGGCAAGAAGGGCCAGCCGCGCCTGAAGCCGCCGTTCCCGGCCAATATGGGCCTCTACGGCTGCCCGACGACGGTCAACAACGTCGAATCGATCGCTGTCGCGCCGACGATCCTGCGCCGCGGCGCCGGCTGGTTCTCGGCCATCGGCCGTCCAAACAATGTCGGCACCAAGCTGTTCATGCTCTCCGGCCACGTCAACAAGCCGTGCACGGTCGAAGAGGAAATGGGCGTCACCTTCCGCGAACTGGTCGACCGCCATGCCGGCGGCATTCGCGGCGGCTGGGACAACCTGCTTGCGGTCATTCCGGGCGGCGCATCCTGCCCGATCGTTCCGGCCAAGGACATCATAGATTGCCCGATGGATTTCGACGGCCTGCGCGGCGTCGGTTCTTCCTTCGGCACGGCTGCCGCGATCGTCATGGACAAGTCCACCGACGTCATCAAGGCGATCGCCCGTATCTCCGCCTTCTTCAAGCATGAGAGCTGCGGCCAGTGCACGCCCTGCCGCGAAGGCACGGGCTGGATGTGGCGCGTGATGGAGCGGATGGCCAAGGGCAATGCCCAGAAGCGCGAAATCGACATGCTGTTCCAGGTGACGAAGCAGATTGAAGGTCACACCATCTGTGCGCTCGGCGATGCCGCCGCATGGCCGGTGCAGGGTCTGATCCGTAATTTCCGTCCCGAGATCGAAAAGCGTATCGACCAGTATACGGCAAGCGCGCTCGATCACGGTGCGGTTCTGGAGGCGGCTGAATAATCATGGCGGACAACGCATCCAAGGGTGGGAAGAAGGAAGAAGTCGCCGATTTCGCGGCCGGTTTCGGCCGTCTAGCCGCCGAGATGCTGGAAAATGCACGGGCGATGCCGGTGCATCCGCTGATGGCGCAGCCCGCGGCAGCCTTTGCCGCCGCAACGGCGATCGGATTCGGTATCTCGACCCAGATGGCCGGCGCTTTCTTCGGTGCCTGGCACAGCGCCCTGGAAACCACCGGCAAGGTCGCGGCCGCACTCGATGACACGCCGCCGGACGAGCCGATGCCCGATGTCGATATCCGGCCGGAGAATATTCGCTCGCAGGTCAAGGCTTACACCAAACCGCCGGCCGAGAAGAAGGCAAAGCCGACACTGACTGTTGTCAGGTCGATCAGCGCGCCGATATCCGTCAGCCAGCCAAAGCCGGCAGTTAAGGCAAAACCGGTTGCGCGGGCAGGAAAGGCAGACGATCTCAAGCTGATGGCCGGCATCGGCCCGAAGCTGGAGCAGGTGCTGAACGCCAAGGGCATTCGCAGCTTCGCCGAGATTGCCGCCTGGACCGACGAGGAAATCGCCCGGCTCGACGCCGAACTCGGCTTCAACGGCCGCATCGGCCGTGACGACTGGATCGGTCAAGCAAAAGTTCTGGCGGGGCGGGGCCGCAGGAAGAAATGAACTGTCCGGCCGTGTCGATCGGCCGGAAAGATGGGCGGGTCGGCGGACGGGCGGGGGCCTCAAGATGCCGGTGCGGGTTCCGGATCTGGAACGCGCGACAGAGAATTTGAGCGACATCAGCTGCCGGCAGGACGAAAGATCCGGCTTGGCAATGAGAGTGCTGCAAAAATAGGTTTGTTTGCCGTCATCAGGCAAACGGGAAACAGGACTGAGCGACGATGGCAAAACTGAAGATTGACGGCAACGAGATCGAAGTTCCGGATCATTACACGCTATTGCAGGCGTGCGAGGATGCTGGTGCCGAGGTTCCGCGCTTCTGCTTCCATGAGCGCCTGTCGGTTGCCGGCAACTGCCGCATGTGCCTTGTCGAGGTGAAGGGCGGCCCGCCGAAGCCGCAGGCTTCCTGCGCCATGAGCGTGCGCGATATCCGCGGCGGCCCGAACGGCGAACTGCCCGAGGTCTTCACCAACACCCCGATGGTCAAGAAGGCCCGCGAAGGTGTGATGGAATTCCTGCTGATCAACCATCCACTGGATTGCCCGATCTGCGACCAGGGCGGCGAATGCGACCTGCAAGACCAGGCGATGGCCTTCGGCATTGACACCTCGCGCTATCAGGAAGACAAGCGCGCCGTCGAGGACAAGTATATCGGGCCGCTGGTCAAGACGGTGATGAACCGCTGCATCCACTGCACGCGCTGCGTCCGCTTCACAACCGAGGTCGCCGGCATTTCCGAGCTCGGCCTGATCGGCCGCGGCGAGGATGCGGAGATCACCACCTATCTCGAACAGGCGATGACCTCCGAGCTGCAGGGCAACGTCGTCGACCTTTGCCCGGTCGGCGCGCTCACCTCGAAGCCCTTCGCCTTTACCGCGCGCCCGTGGGAATTGAACAAGACCGAATCGATCGACGTCATGGATGCCGTCGGTTCGGCGATCCGCGTCGACACCCGCGGCCGTGAAGTCATGCGCATCCTGCCGCGCGTCAATGAGACGATCAATGAGGAGTGGATTTCCGACAAGAGCCGCTTCATCTGGGACGGCCTGAAGACCCAGCGCCTCGACCGGCCCTATGTTCGCCGCGACGGCCGCCTGCAGCCCGCCACTTGGGCCGAAGCCTTCGGCGCCATCAAGGCCGCCGTCGGCGCAACCTCGGGTGACAAGATCGGCGCGATATCAGGCGACCTCGCTTCCGTCGAGGAAATGTATGCGCTCTCCGAACTGGTGAAGTCGCTGGGGTCGGCCAATCTCGACTGTCGCCAGGATGGGGCGGCACTCGATCCGTCGCTCGGCCGTGCAAGTTATCTCTTCAACCCGACCATATCCGGCATCGACCAGGCCGATGCGCTATTGATCATCGGCGCCAATCCGCGCTTCGAGGCGGCCATCCTCAACGCCCGCATCCGCAAGCGCTGGCGCCGCGGCAAGTTCCCGATCGGGGTGATCGGCGAGCGTGCTGAACTGCGCTACAGCTATGATTACCTCGGCGGCGGTCCCGACACGCTGAAGGATCTGGTCGACGGCACCCACGCCTTCGCGGACGTGCTGAAGAACGCCGCCAAGCCGATGATCATCATCGGCCAGGGCGCGCTGTCGCGCACCGATGGCGCCGGCGTTCTCGCCAGTGCTGCCAAGCTCGCCGGCTCGGTCGGCGCGGTCGTCGAAGGCTGGAACGGCTTTGCCGTCCTCCATACCGCTGCCGCGCGTGTCGGCGGCCTCGACCTCGGCTTCGTGCCGGGCGCCAAGGGCGTCAATGCCGCCGAGATGCTGACGGCGATGGACGTGCTCTTCCTGCTCGGCGCCGACGAGCTCGACTTCACCGCCAAGAGGGCCAAGCTCACCATCTATATCGGCTCGCATGGTGATAATGGCGCGCACCATGCCGACGTCATCCTGCCGGCCGCAGCCTATACCGAAAAGTCCGGCACCTGGGTCAACACCGAAGGCCGCGTCCAGATGGGCAACCGCGCAGGTTTTGCGCCGGGTGACGCCCGCGAGGACTGGGCGATCATCCGTGCCCTTTCCGACGTGCTCGGCAAGAAGCTTCCCTTCGATTCGCTCAGCGAATTGCGTGTCCGGCTCTATGCCGCTTTCCCGCATTTCGCCGCCATCGACGAGATCGCTGAAACCGATAGCGCCCAAATTGCCGCAGTTGCGAAAAAAGCCGGCAGGATGAACAAATCCGGGTTTGCGTCGCCGGTGAAAGACTTCTATTTGACGAACCCGATAGCGCGTGCCTCGGCTGTCATGGCGGAGTGCTCGGCATTGGCCCGCAACAACTTCAAAGTCGCGGCAGAGTAAGGGCAGGGGACTATGGATTCTTTCTTTTCAAGCTATGTCTGGCCGGCGATCATCATGATCGGTCAGTCGCTGCTGCTTCTCGTCTGCCTGCTCGTCTTCATCGCCTATGTGCTGCTCGCCGACCGCAAGATCTGGGCGGCCGTGCAGCTGCGCCGCGGCCCGAACGTCGTCGGTCCCTTCGGCCTGTTCCAGTCCTTCGCCGACCTTCTGAAGTTCGTCTTCAAGGAGCCGATCATTCCAGCCGGCGCCAACAAGGCGGTGTTCCTGCTTGCCCCGCTGGTGACGGTGCTTCTGGCGCTATCCACCTGGGCGGTGGTACCGCTGGCCGACGGATGGGTGATCGCCAACATCAATGTCGGCATCCTCTATATTTTCGCGATCTCCTCGCTCGAGGTTTACGGCATCATCATGGGCGGCTGGGCTTCGAACTCGAAGTATCCGTTCCTCGGCGCGCTACGCTCGGCGGCACAGATGGTGTCCTATGAAGTCTCGATCGGCTTCGTCATCGTCACCGTGCTTCTCTGCGTCGGCTCGCTGAATCTGACCGATATCGTCAATGCGCAGCATACCGGCCTCGGCACCATGCTCGGCCTGCCGGCGTCGTTCCTCGACTGGCACTGGCTGTCGCTCTTCCCGATGTTCATCATCTTCTTCATTTCGGCACTTGCCGAGACGAACCGCCCGCCCTTCGACCTTCCGGAAGCCGAATCGGAACTCGTCGCCGGCTTCATGGTCGAATACGGCTCCTCGCCATACATGATGTTCATGCTCGGCGAGTATGCGGCCGTCTGCCTGATGTGCGCGCTGACGACGATCCTCTTCCTCGGCGGCTGGTTGCCCCCGGTCGATATCTGGATCCTCAACTGGGTCCCCGGCATCATCTGGTTCACACTGAAGGCCTGTCTGGTGTTCTTCATGTTCGCGATGGTCAAGGCCTTCGTTCCGCGCTACCGCTACGACCAGCTCATGCGCCTCGGCTGGAAGGTCTTCCTGCCGCTGTCGCTCGCCATGGTCGTCATCGTTGCATTCGTGCTGAAACTGATGGGTTGGGCATGATCATGTCCGCTCTCGTTTCCGGCAAAATTGGAGGTTGAAGATGGCAAGCTTGTCCGGCTCCATCAGCTCGCTGTTTCTCAAGGAATTCGTCGGCGCGTTCTTTCTGTCGATGCGCTATTTCTTCCGCCAGAAGGCGACGATCAACTATCCCTTCGAAAAGGGTCCGGTTTCCCCGCGTTTCCGCGGCGAGCATGCGCTGCGCCGTTATCCGAACGGCGAGGAACGCTGCATCGCCTGCAAGCTTTGCGAGGCGATCTGTCCTGCCCAGGCAATCACCATCGAGGCGGGGCCGCGCCGCAATGACGGCACGCGCCGCACGGTCCGTTACGACATCGACATGGTGAAGTGCATCTATTGCGGCTTCTGCCAGGAAGCCTGCCCGGTCGATGCGATTGTCGAAGGCCCGAATTTCGAATTTGCGACGGAAACCCGCGAAGAGCTCTATTTCGACAAGGCGCGGCTTCTGGACAACGGAGACCGATGGGAGCGCGAAATCGCCCGCAACATCGCGATCGACTCGCCGTACCGCTGATTGAGATTTTGAAATGCCGCGATGGAGCTTAAGTGCTCCTGTCGTGGTCAATATGCACAGGAGCTTTGCCGGTTAGCACCAGCGAAAGCTCCATCGGGCAGGGAAACTCCCGGCTGCCCGGGGGAAGATGAAAAAGGCACCAACATGGGTCTGCAGGCTCTATTTTTCTATCTTTTCGCCTTTGTCGCGGTGGCGTCGGCGTTCATGGTCATCTGGGCGAAGAACCCGGTTCACTCGGTTCTGTTCCTGATCCTGGTGTTCTTCAACGCGGCCGGCCTCTTCCTGCTGGCCGGTGCCGAATTCCTGGCGATGATCCTGCTCGTCGTCTATGTCGGCGCCGTCGCCGTTCTCTTCCTCTTCGTGGTGATGATGCTCGATATCGACTTCACCGAACTGAGGGCCGGCGTTCTCGAATATGCGCCGATCGGCGGGCTGATCGGGGTGATCCTGGCGGCCGAACTGATCGTCGTCATCGGCGGCAGCGTTATCTCGCCTGAGATCGCCAAATCAGTCGCCATGCCGATCCCGGCGTTGAGCGAGCGCACCAATACCGCCGCTCTCGGCGACGTGCTCTACACCAACTACGTCTATTTCTTCCAGATCGCCGGTCTGGTGCTCCTGGTCGCGATGATCGGCGCGATCGTGCTGACGTTGAGACACCGCACCAACATCAAGCGGCAGAATATTCCGAGGCAAGTTGCCCGCACGCCCGCCACCGCCGTCGAGGTGGTTTCGGTCAAGCCCGGGCAGGGCGTCTAAAGGCAGGTCAAGGAACAAAGAACATGGTCATCGGACTTTCCCACTACCTGACGGTCAGCGCCATCCTCTTCACGCTCGGCGTCTTCGGCATCTTCCTGAACCGGAAGAATGTTATCGTCATCCTGATGTCGATCGAACTGATCCTGCTTGCCGTCAACATCAACATGGTCGCCTTCTCCCACTTCCTGAACGACATCGTCGGCCAGGTCTTCGCGCTGTTCATCTTGACAGTCGCGGCTGCCGAAGCGGCGATCGGTCTTGCAATTCTCGTTGTCTTCTACCGCAACCGCGGCTCGATCGCGGTCGAAGACGTCAATATGATGAAGGGCTGAGTGGCTCATGTTCCTCTATAAGGCTATTGTCTTTCTTCCGTTGATCGGTGCGATCGTCGCCGGCCTTTTCGGCCGCGCGATCGGCGCCAAGGCTTCGGAATATGTCACCAGCGGCCTGATGATCATCGCTGCCATCCTGTCCTGGGTCGTCTTCTTCACCGTCGGCATGGGTCACGCCGAAGGTGGCCCGATCAAGGTCGAGGTGCTACGCTGGATCCAGTCCGGCGGCATCGACGCCTCCTGGTCGCTGCGTGTGGATACGCTGACGTCAGTCATGCTGATCGTCGTCAACACGGTCTCGACGCTGGTGCACGTCTATTCGATCGGCTACATGCATACCGATCCGCATCGTCCGCGCTTCTTCGCCTATCTCTCGCTCTTCACCTTCGCCATGCTGATGCTGGTGACAGCTGACAATCTCGCCCAGATGTTCTTCGGCTGGGAAGGCGTCGGTCTCGCTTCCTATCTGCTGATCGGCTTCTGGTTCAAGAAGCCGTCGGCGACGGCTGCGGCGATGAAGGCCTTCATCGTCAACCGCGTCGGCGACTTCGGCTTCGTGCTCGGCATTGCCGGCGTCTTCGCGCTGTTCGGCTCGATCAACCTCGACACGATCTTCGCCAATGCCTCGAACTTCGCCCCGCATGAAGGCGGCGGCGAAGCGGGCGAGGTGATCCTCAATCTCTTCGGCATGCAACTCGACAAGGCGCATGCACTGACCGGGATCTGCCTGCTGCTCTTCATGGGCGCGATGGGCAAGTCGGCGCAGTTCCTGCTGCACACCTGGCTGCCGGACGCCATGGAAGGCCCGACTCCGGTCTCGGCCCTTATCCATGCCGCCACCATGGTCACCGCCGGCGTCTTTCTCGTCGCCCGCATGTCGCCGCTTTTCGAACTGTCGCCGGATGCGCTGGTTGTCGTCACTGTCATCGGCGCGATCACCGCCTTCTTTGCGGCAACCGTCGCTCTCGTGCAGAACGACATCAAGCGTGTCATCGCCTATTCCACCTGCTCGCAGCTCGGCTATATGTTCGTGGCACTGGGAGCCGGGGCCTATGGCGCAGCGATCTTCCATCTCTTCACGCACGCCTTCTTCAAGGCGCTACTCTTCCTCTGCGCCGGCTCGGTTATCCATGCCGTCGATGGCGAGCAAGACATGCGCTACATGGGCGGCCTGTGGCCGCATATTAAAGTTACCGCCGTGCTGATGATCATCGGCACGCTGGCGATCACCGGTTTTGGCATTCCCTTCACGCCGATCGGTCTTGCCGGATTCTTCTCCAAGGACGTGATCATCGAGGCGACCTATGCATCGCATTCGCCGGTCGCGGGCTTCGCCTTCGCGTTGCTGGTCATCGCGGCTCTCTTTACGAGCTTCTATTCCTGGCGCCTGATCTTCATGACCTTCTTCGGCAAGCCGCGCGCCTCGCACGAGGTGATGCACCACGTCCACGAGTCGCCGCAGGTCATGCTGGTGCCGCTCTATCTCTTGGCGATCGGCGCGGTAGTTGCCGGCGTGATCTTCGAAGGCCGGTTCTACGGCGAGGAATATGCCGAGTTCTGGAAGGGGGCGCTCTTCACAGGCGCCGAGAACGAACTCGTCGAAGAGTTCCACCATGTTCCGGCGCTCGTCGGCTTGAGCCCCTTCATCGCCATGGTTCTCGGCTTCGTCACCGCCTGGTACATGTATATCCGCTCGCCGCAGACGCCGCGCATCCTCGCGCAGCAGCACCGCGTGCTTTACCAGTTCCTGTTGAACAAGTGGTATTTCGACGAACTCTATGATTTCCTCTTCGTCCGCTCCGCCAAGGCGCTCGGTCGCTTCCTGTGGAAGAAGGGGGATGTCGGCGTCATCGACACCTACGGCCCGAACGGCGTCGCCGCCCGCGTCGTCGCCGTCACCGATCGCGTGGTCCGCCTGCAGACCGGTTACCTCTATCACTACGCCTTCGCCATGCTGATCGGCATTGCGGCGCTCGTTACCTGGATGATGCTCGGGAGTTCCTTCTGATGACCGATTGGCCTATTCTTTCAACGGTCACCTTCCTGCCGCTCGTCGGCGTGGTGCTCCTGCTATTGATGAACGGCGAGAGCGAAAGCGGTCGCAAGAACGTGCTGTGGATCTCGCTGATCACCACCGTCTTCACCTTCGTCGTTTCGCTCTTCATCTGGACCGGCTTCGACAACGCCAATCCAGGCTTCCAGATGCTTGAGAAGCATGACTGGCTCGGCACCGGCATCGGTTACCACCTCGGCGTCGACGGCATCTCGATGCTGTTCGTCATCCTGTCGACCTTCCTCATGCCCTTCTGTGTGCTGGCGAGCTGGCTCTCGATCGAGAAGCGCCTGAAGGAATACATGATCGCCTTCCTCATCCTCGAAACGATGATGGTCGGCGTCTTTGTCTCGCTCGATATCGTGCTGTTCTACGTCTTCTTCGAGGCGGGCCTCATTCCGATGTTCCTGATCATCGGCGTCTGGGGCGGTAAGGACCGCGTCTATGCGAGCTACAAGTTCTTCCTCTATACGCTGCTCGGCTCGGTGCTGATGCTGCTCGCCATCATGGCGATGTACTGGCAGGCCGGCACGACGGATATCACCGCGCTGCTCGCCTACAAGTTCCCGCCAGCGCTTCAGACCTGGTTATGGCTTGCCTTCTTCGCCTCCTTCGCGGTCAAGATGCCGATGTGGCCGGTCCATACATGGCTTCCCGATGCCCACGTTCAGGCGCCGACGGCAGGCTCGGTGATATTGGCCGGCGTGCTGCTGAAGCTCGGCGGCTACGGTCTCATCCGCTTCTCGCTCGGCATGTTCCCGGTCGCGTCCGATTATTTCGCGCCGCTCGTCTTCGCCATGTCCGTCATCGCCATCATCTATACCTCTCTGGTGGCGATGATGCAGGACGATATCAAGAAGCTGATCGCCTATTCCTCCGTGGCCCACATGGGCTATGTGACCATGGGCATCTTTGCCGCCAACATGCAGGGCGTTCAGGGTTCGATCTTCCAGATGCTGTCGCACGGCATCGTCTCCGGCGCACTCTTCCTCTGCGTCGGCGTCGTCTATGACCGTACCCATACCCGCGAGATCAACGCCTATGGCGGCCTCGTCAACAATATGCCGAAATATGCCGTGGCGATGATGGTCTTCACCATGGCCAATGTCGGGCTTCCCGGCACGTCGGGCTTCATCGGCGAATTCCTGACGCTGATCGGCGTCTTCCGCGTCAACACCTGGGTAGCGCTCTTTGCCGCCACCGGCGTCATCCTCTCAGCCGCCTACGCGCTCTGGCTTTATCGCCGGGTGATCTTCGGCGCGCTGGAGAAGGAAAAGCTGAAGGCGCTGCTCGATCTTTCCAGACGCGAACAGCTGATCCTCTACCCGCTGGTTGCGCTGACCATCTTCTTCGGCGTTTATCCGGCTCCGGTCTTCGATGCGACGGCCGCCTCGGTGGATCTGCTGGTCAACAATTACACGGCCGCCGTGCACGCAGCGCAGAATGTTGCGCTGTCTATGAAATGATGACGGGACTTATTGGACATGACCGCTGAAACAATTCTCCTCAGTCTGCATCTTTCCGCGCCGGAGCTCATCCTCGCGGTCGGCGCCCTTGTCCTGTTGATGGTCGGCGTCTTCTCCGGCGAGCGGTCGGGCCTTGTCGTCACCGGCTTGGCGATCGTCCTGCTCCTGGCCTCCGGCCTGTGGCTGCTCTTCGTGCCGGCAGAAGGCCTTGCCTATGGCGGCGTCTACATGGCGGACGGCTTCTCGCGCTTCATGAAGCTGGTGGCGCTGATCGGTTCGCTGGTTGCCATATTCATGTCGATCGGCCACGCCCGTGAAAATCAGCTCGACAAGTTCGAGTTCCCGGTTCTCCTGGTGCTTGCGACCCTTGGCATCCTGCTGATGATCTCGGCCAACGACCTGATCTCGCTCTATCTCGCGCTGGAACTGCAGTCGCTCGCGCTCTATGTCGTCGCAGCGATCAACCGTGACAGCCTGAAGTCGACCGAAGCCGGCCTGAAATATTTCGTCCTCGGCGCGCTTTCTTCCGGCATGCTGCTCTACGGCATGTCGCTGGTCTATGGCTTCACCGGCCACACCCACTTCTCCGAAATCGCCCAGGCGCTGTCCGTCGAAGGTGCGCGTTCGCTCGGCCTGATCTTCGGCCTGGTCTTCATCCTCGCCGGCATCGCCTTCAAGATCTCCGCCGTTCCCTTCCATATGTGGACGCCGGACGTTTATGAGGGCGCGCCGACGCCGGTGACCGCCTTCCTGGCCGCAGCCCCCAAGGTTGCCGCCATGGCGATGATGACCCGCATCGTCATCACCGCCTTCCAGCCGGTTCTGGCGGACTGGCAGCAGGTCGTCGTCTTCATCTCGATCGCCTCGATGCTGCTCGGCTCGTTTGCCGCGATCGGCCAGAAGAACATCAAGCGGCTGATGGCCTATTCCTCGATCGGCCACATGGGTTATGCCCTGGTCGGCCTTGCCGCCGGCAACCAGACCGGCGTCACTGGTGTCATGCTTTACATGGTCATCTACATGGTCATGACGCTCGGCAGCTTTGCGATCATCATGTCGATGCGCCGCAAGGACGGCACCGTCGTCGAGAATGTCGACGATCTCGCCGGACTCTCCACAACGAACCCGTTTATGGCCGTGGTGCTGACGGCGCTGATGTTCTCGCTTGCCGGCATCCCGCCGCTCGCCGGCTTCTTCGCGAAGTACTTCGTCTTCGTCGCCGCCATCGAAGCCAAGCTCTATGCGCTCGCCATCATCGGCGTTCTCGCCTCGGTCGTCGGCGCTTACTACTATCTGCGTGTCATCAAGCTGATGTGGTTCGATGAAGCCACAGGCGAATTCGCCCGTGTCTCCGGAGCGCTGCGTCTGGTCTTCGGTCTCTCCGGTCTCTTCGTCACCGCCTATGTCCTCATCGGCGGCCCGATCGGCGGTGCGGCAGAGCTTGCCGCTGCGACGCTCTTTTGATGGCTGCCGACGGACGGCGCCGGATATCGCTCGGCGATTTCAGGCACGAGGCTCTGTCGGAAACATCGTCCACCAACAGCGAATGCCTCGCCCGGGCTCGGGCGGGCGATGGCGGCAATCTCTGGGTGACCGCCGAGAGGCAGACGGGCGGCCGCGGCCGCCGCGGCAGGCTCTGGGTTTCCGAACGCGGCAATCTCTACGCTTCTCTTCTTCTGATCGACCCGGCCCCGATGGAGCGCCTTGGCTCCCTGCCGTTGGCGATCGCCGTTGCCGTGCACCAGGCGATCCGCAGGATGCTGCCGCTCGGTGCCGAACCGCTCGAGGTCAAATGGCCGAACGATATTCTCATCGGCCGAAAGAAGACCTGCGGCATTCTCGTCGAAGGCGAGCGGCTGCCGGACGGACGTTACGCGCTGATCGTCGGCATCGGCATCAATATCTCTGTGATGCCGGACAATCCGCTCTACCCCGTCACCTGCCTGCGCCAGCAGGGAAGTACGGCGTCGCCGGAGGAGCTCTTCGCGCATCTCTTCGCCGCCACGGCGGAGGTGCTTGAAATATGGGACCAGGGCCGTGGCATCGGCGAGATCACGGCGCTCTGGCGCGCGATCGCCTGCGGCATCGGCGAAAAGATTACGGTCAATTTGCCGGACCGATCGATTTCCGGACAATTCGCCGGAATTGATGATAATGGCTTGTTGATGCTCGATACCGGCGCTGGCAGGATAATGCCCATTGCTGCCGGTGATGTGTTTTTTGGATAGCGGAAAAATCGAAAATTATGGCGAAACAGGACGAACTGGTATTCCTGCCTCTGGGCGGTGTCGGTGAGATTGGCATGAATCTCGCTCTCTACGGCTACGGCCCGCCCGAGCATCGCCAGTGGATCATGGTCGATTGTGGCGTCACTTTTCCGGGGCCCGACCTGCCGGGCGTCGACCTCGTATTGCCCGATATCCGCTTCCTCGCCAGCGAACGAAAGAACCTCAAGGCGATCATCATCACCCATGCGCATGAAGACCATTATGGTGCGCTCGCCGACCTCTGGCCCGCCCTCAACGTGCCGGTCTATGCCTCTGGTTTTACATCAGGTCTGCTCGAAGCCAAGCGCAATTTCGAGAAGGCTAAGATCGGCGAAGTGCCGGTGACGCCGTTCAAGGCCGGCGATACGATCAATGTCGGCCCCTTCAGCATCGAAGGCGTCGCCGTCAACCATTCGATCCCCGAGCCGATGTCGCTGATGATCCGCACGCCGGTCGGCAATGTCATTCATACCGGCGACTGGAAGATCGACCACGAGCCTTCGCTCGGGCCTCTGACCGACGAGACGCGTTTCCGCCAGCTCGGCGACGAGGGCGTGCTGGCGCTGATGTGCGATTCCACCAATGCGCTGCGCGACGGTGTCTCGCCCTCCGAGAAGGATGTGTCCGAAAGCCTGCGCAAGATCATCGAGGATGCCGAGGGCAGGGTGGCGATCACCACTTTCTCGTCGAATGTCGGGCGTATCCGCACCGTAGCCGAGGCAGCCGAGGCGGCAGGCCGCGAAGTGCTGCTGCTCGGCAGTTCGCTGAAGCGCGTCGTCGACGTCGCCCAGGATGTCGGCCTGATGGAAGGCGTGAAGCCCTTCATCTCCGAGGAGGAATACGGCTATATCCCGCGCGACAAGGTCGTCGTCATCCTCACTGGCAGCCAGGGCGAGGCGCGGGCAGCCCTTGCCAAGCTCTCGCGCGACGAGATGCGCAATGTGGCGTTTGCGGCGGGCGATATCGTCGTCTTTTCCTCGCGCGCCATTCCCGGCAACGAGAAGGCGATCCAGGACATCAAGAACGGCCTCGTCGAGCAAGGCGTGCACATCATCACCGATACAGAGGCGCTGGTCCACGTTTCCGGCCATCCGCGCCGCAACGAGCTGCAGCGGATGTATGAGTGGACGCGGCCGAAGATCGTCGTGCCGGTGCATGGCGAGGCGATACATCTGACGGCCCACAAGGAGCTTGCCGAGCAATCCGGCATCGCGCTGGTGCCGCGGGTGCGCAACGGCGACATTCTGCGGCTGGCGCCCGGTCCGGTCGAGGTGATCGGCGAGGCGCCGCATGGCCGCATCTACAAGGACGGCACGCTGATCGGCGATTTCGACGAGATGGGGATCGGCGAGCGCAAGAAGCTCTCCTATGTCGGCCATGTCGCTGTCAATGTCGTGCTCGACGCCCGCTATGACATCGTCGGCGAACCCGACCTCATTTCGATCGGCCTGCCGACCTACGATGACGAGGGAGAGGATATGGAGGATACGCTCTTCGACGCGGCGGTCAGCGCCATCGAGAGCATTCCGCGCGCCCGCCGCAAGGATATCGACATGCTGCAGGAGGCCGTGCGCCGCGCCATCCGCTCGGCCGCGAACAACACCTGGGGCAAGAAACCCCTTGTCACCGCCTTCGTCACCAAGGTCTGAGCATGCTCGGTCGGGTCAACCATATCGCCATCGCCGTGCCCGATCTGGCCGCGGCGACGGCCGCCTATCGCGATACGCTGGGTGCTGCCGTATCGCAGCCGCAGGCTCTGCCGGAACACGGCGTCACCGTCGTCTTCGTCGAATTGCCGAACACCAAGGTCGAATTGCTGCAGCCGCTCGGGGCTACCTCGCCGATCGCCGCCTTCCTCGAAAAGAACCCGTCCGGCGGCATGCATCACATCTGCTACGAGGTGGACGATATCCTTCTCGCCCGTGACCGGCTGGTCGATGCGGGCGCGAGGGTGCTTGGCGACGGCCAGCCGAAGACCGGCGCGCACGGCAAGCCGGTACTGTTTCTGCATCCCAAACATTTCTTCGGCACGCTGATCGAACTCGAACAGGCCTGAGCCCTGCAACGGCAGAATGATAGCCCTGCTGCGGCAGAGTGACCCGAGGACGGCTAAACCTTTCGTTCGCTTTGAGTTGGTCGCGATTCCGCCGTATAACGACGCGATATCAGCGCGGCATCAACGGGAACCATAATGCTCCAGATCTTTCTTCAGGGATTTGCCGTCTACTTCGTCATCTGGTGGATGACGCTTTTCGCCGTTCTGCCGATCGGCCTGCGCACCCAGGCGGACGACAACGACGTCGTGCTCGGCACCGTTCCAAGTGCGCCCGCCCGGTTTCGCGCCGCTTTCGTGTTTTCGCTGACGACACTGATTTCGGCTCTGGTCTACGGCCTCTGGTACGTCTGCGACACCTATTTCGGCTGGGGCTTCGACGCCCTGCCGCAACTCGGCCCTAGCTTCTATTGAATCGTGGCTTTTGCTCAAACTTTGGGCAGATGTAAGCTGCGCGTTTCGTCATACGAGCGTCATGCTGTTGCGGCAAAGAACTCGCGTAACGGAATGAGGGCTATTCCCTTACGGAAGTCGGTCGGATTTTGGATGGGATGGAGGTGGAAAAGCCAAAAAAAAACAAGGCTAAAAGCCTTGTTTTAAGTATCGCGTGATCTGTAACCGTTGCCGGGGCTGCGACGAGCGCGCCTAAGATCTGATCCTCCCAAGACTTGACCGCGAATTCGGCAAGAATTTAACTTCCTGCCTGTTTTGTGAGCTAAAACTAGCTCAAACATTGGGCTTTGTCATCAGCTTTTTTTGCATTTTTGCTACACTCTAGTAAAATTTTTCTGTTGACAAGATTTTCGTACAAGTCCTTATAAACACGCGCTTTTTCATGCCCTTTTATTTTGCTGGTGCGAACATGCGCTTCCGGGAGGTTGCCGCCATCCGTTGCGGGTTTCCTTCCTGCCGCGAAGCGGCTATGAACGCTCCCGACATTAACAATGGTCTTTCGATTCCGCCTGCTGCGGGATCTCAACTGCTCCGGAATCCGCCATGCGTCTATCCCGCTATTTCATGCCCATCCTCAAGGAAAACCCCAAGGAGGCGGAAATCGTCTCCCACCGGCTGATGCTGCGCGCCGGCATGATCCGCCAGCAGTCGCAGGGCATTTATTCCTGGCTGCCGCTGGGCAAGCGCGTGCTCGACAAGGTCAACGCCATTATCCGCGACGAGCAGAACCGCGCCGGCGCCATCGAGTTGTCGATGCCGACCCTGCAATCGGCCGAACTCTGGCAGGAAAGCGGCCGCTACGACGCCTACGGCAAGGAGATGCTGCGCATCAAGGACCGTCAGGATCGGCCGATGCTCTACGGCCCCACCAATGAGGAGATGGTGACGGATATTTTCCGCTCTTCCGTCAAATCCTATAAGGACCTGCCGCTCAATCTCTATCATATCCAGCTGAAGTTCCGTGACGAGATCCGTCCGCGCTTCGGCACCATGCGCTCGCGTGAATTCATGATGAAGGATGCCTATTCCTTCGATCTGACGCGCGAGGCGGCGGAGCATTCCTATAACAAGATGTTCGCCGCCTATCTCAGAACCTTCGACCGGCTCGGCCTGCGCGCCATTCCGATGCGCGCCGACACCGGCCCGATCGGCGGCAAGCTCAGCCATGAATTCATCATCCTCGCCGATACCGGCGAATCCGAAGTCTTCTGTCACAAGGATTTCGTCGACTTCGATATTCCTGGCGAACACACCGATTTCGACAGTGTCGAGGGCCTGCAGGCGATCTTCGACAAATGGACCTCGCTCTATGCGGCGACCTCGGAAATGCACGACGAGGCGGCTTTCAACGCCGTTCCCGAAGGCGACCGCCTGTCGGCGCGCGGCATCGAGGTCGGCCACATCTTCTATTTCGGCACGAAATATTCCGAGCCGATGGGCGCGAAAGTGCAGGGACCTGACGGCAAGGAACACTTCGTTCATATGGGTTCCTACGGTATCGGCCCGACACGCCTTGTTCCCGCCATCATCGAAGCATCGCATGATGATAACGGAATCATCTGGCCGGCATCGGTCGCGCCCTTCGATATCGTCGTGATCAACATGAAGGCGGGCGATCAGGCCTGTGACGATACCTGCGAGCTGATCTATGCCGCGCTGAGCAAGGCCGGCAAAGATGTGCTCTACGACGATACCGACGACCGGGCCGGCACGAAGTTCGCGACCGCCGACCTGATTGGTGTACCCGTCCAGATCATCGCCGGCCCGCGCGCGGTCGCCAACGGCGAAGTGGAAGTGAAGGACCGCAAGACCGGCGTCCGCGAAACGATGACCATCGAAGCGGCGATCAACCGGTTCGTGGCTTAAGGAAACGGAGGCGAAATGGCAGAGGCAGCAGTGGACCGGAGTTCAAGATCCGGCTTGGGTCCGGCTGGCAAGCCATTTTCCACCTTCGAACGCCTCGTGGCGTGGCGTTATCTGCGCGCCCGCCGCAAGGAGGCCTTCATCTCGGTGATCGCCGGCTTCTCCTTCGTCGGCATCATGCTGGGCGTTGCGACACTGATCATCGTCATGGCCGTGATGAACGGCTTCCGAACCGAGCTCGTCTCGCGCATCCTCGGCATCAACGGCCACATGATCGTCCAGCCGTCCGATGGCCCTTTCACCGATTATGCCGACCTCGCCAGCAGGCTTGCCGCCGTGCCTGGCGTCAAGATGGCGCTGCCGTTGGTGGAGGGCCAGGTACTTGCCTCCGCCCAGGCGGGCGGCAGCACGGGCGCGCTGGTGCGCGGCGTCCGCGCGGAGGACCTGACCAAGCTCAAAGCGGTTTCTGAGAATATCAAACCGGGAGACATGGTAGGCTTTGCCTCCGGCCAGGGCGTGCTGATCGGCACGCGCATGGCCGATCAGTTGGGTCTTAGCGTCGGCGACCTTATTACGCTGACGTCGCCAGATGGTGACATTACGCCAATGGGCGTCAGCCCGCGCATCAAGTCCTACAAGATTTCCGGCCTCTTCGAGATCGGCATGTCGGAATACGACTCCTCGATCATCTTCATGCCGCTTGAGGAGGCGCAGCTCTATTTCAACGCCGAGGGGCTGGTGCAGTCGATCGAACTCTTCGTAGACAACCCCGACGATATAGACAATCTGAAGCCTAAGGTAGTGGAGGCGGCCGGCCGCCAGATCAACCTCACCGACTGGCGCCAGCGCAACCAGACTTTTTTCTCGGCGCTACAGGTCGAGCGTAACGTCATGTTCATGATCCTGACGCTGATCGTGCTCGTGGCCGCGCTGAACATCATCTCCGGCCTCATCATGCTGGTGAAGGACAAGGGCAGCGATATCGCCATCCTGCGCACCATGGGTGCCAGCGCCGGCGCGATCATGCGCATCTTCTTCATGACCGGAGCGGCGATCGGCATCGTTGGCACCATTGCCGGTGTGCTGCTCGGCGTCCTCGTCTGCGTCAACATCGAATCCGTCCGCCAGTTCTTCTCCTGGGTTTCAGGCACCGTGCTCTTCAATCCGCAGGTCTATTTCCTCAGCCAGCTGCCGGCCGAGATGGATCTCAGCGAAACGATCTCGATCGTCGCCATGGCGCTGACGCTCTCCTTCATCGCGACCATCTTCCCGGCCTGGCGTGCCTCCAGGCTCGATCCGGTGCAGGCCCTGCGCTACGAATAAGGAATGCCGCCTTCATGAAACGCAACGTCGTTCTCAAGCTTACCGGCGTCGAGCGCCATTACGGGCAGGGCGATACGCTGCTCTCGATCCTGAAGGGCGCAGATTTTTCGATATCGAAGGGGGAGATTGTCGCTCTCGTCGCCCCTTCCGGCACCGGCAAGTCGACGCTGCTGCATGTCGCCGGCCTGCTGGAGCATCCGGACGGCGGTGAAGTCAACATCAACGGCCATGCCTGTGACGGCTTGAGCGATGAGAAACGCACCGCGATCCGCCGCAGCGAAATCGGCTTCGTCTATCAGTTCCACCACCTGCTGCCGGAATTCTCGGCGCTGGAAAACATCATGATGCCGCAGCTGATCGCCGGGCTTTCCTGGAAGGAAGCCGGAGAGCGGGCCGGCCAGCTCCTCGATTATATGCGCATCGGCCATCGTGGCTCGCATCGCCCGGGCGAGCTTTCCGGCGGCGAGCAGCAGCGCGTTGCGATTGCCCGCGCCGTCGCCAATGCGCCGACCCTGCTTCTTGCCGACGAGCCTACCGGCAATCTCGACCCTGAAACGGCAAGCTATGTCTTCGACGCGCTGGAAGCGCTGGTGCGTCAGTCCGGCCTTGCTGCTCTCATCGCCACCCATAATCACGAGCTCGCCCGCCGCATGGATCGGCGCGTGACGATCTCCGACGGCAAGATCGTCGATTTCTGAGACTGCGGTCCACGGTGTCCGGTTTGCGCCGATGGCTGCCCCTCACCCTCTCCCCGTAAAAAACGGGGCGAGGGGACGTGCCAAACGCAGCGTCGAGGGTAGGGAAAGCCGTTGCGGCATGTCCCTCCGCCCCGCGAGCGGGGAGAAGGTGGCGGCAGCCGGATGAGGGGCTGATCTCGTCGACCTCCTGGCCGGACAATATGCCCTTTTGACAGAACAGCAGCGGGCCGCGATCAAGGGATGACCAGCCCGCCGCGATAATCGAGCATATAGGCTTTCTGGCCATCGACCATGATGCATTCGTGGCCGCTGAACCGCTCGCAGCCGCCTTTGCTGCGGTCGATATAACGGCCGACCGGATGGTCGAATTCCATTCCGCCAAGAAACCGGCCCTCTCGATACATCGCCGAAAGTGCTGTCTTGATCACCATCCCGGCTGCTGCGCCGTCGATGAGATCAGGCGCAATGACGCAGCCAAAATAATTCATCGCCCAGACGGGCTCGTCGGCAAGCCACACCACTTCCTGTCCGGCGAAATCTGTCCCGCCGAAATAGCTGTCGAGATAGCGCCAGTTGCCGCGTTCGTAACCGATATCGTGGGCACCCGGCCGGCAGGGCGCGCGCGCCACGCCGCCGCCGACATAGGCCGCAGCCTTCGCCTCCACGACGAATTCGTTCAGCATCGCAATATCCAACATGTCATTCTCCTCTCGGCCCGATGCTGGCAAATAGGCTGCGATGTGTAAAGAACGAAAAGTGAACACAGGTTGGAAATAAACGGGCCGCCGAGGGGGCTGGCCGTCTAGGCGCCGTGACGGATCTGGGACGGGCCGAGAAGGGGCAACCTGCTGGCCGTCACATTGGGCGCTGGCTCGCAGCGATTCACAGGTGCACATCCCGGCTTTTTTCGAACACAAGAAGGAAGGAAAAGATTCCTGTTGACAAGAGAACATACATAGAACAAACTGAAAACATAACGAGTAAAGGAGAGCCCGATGACTGACATGATCCGTGATATCGCAGCATTCACCTCCATCGCAATGTTCGTTGCCAGCTTCTCGCTCATCGTCATGGCGCTCTAAAGTTTTCAGGGGATCGCATGGCAATCATGCGGTCCGGACGCGGGACTTCTTCTGGACATCATCGCCCTCTATGCCGACAATGCGTCCGATTCATTCGGGTGATTGGGAAGGCATGTCATGGCGGATACGGCAAAGGGTTCAATGGGAGAGGCGACCGGCACGCCGGGCTTCATCCACCTGAGGGTCCATTCCGCCTATTCGCTTCTCGAGGGCGCCCTGCCGCTGAAGAAGATCCTCTACAAGGCGACCGGCGACAGCCAGCCGGCGATTGCGATTACCGACACCAACAATCTGTTCGTCGCCCTCGAATTCTCCCAGAAGGCGATGGAGGAAGGCCTGCAGCCGATCATCGGCTGCCAAGTCTCGATCGACATGGAAGACGGGTTGGAAACCGAAAAGCGCGGCGGTCAGCAGGCCCTGGTCAAGCTGCCGGCGATCGTTCTTCTCGCTGCGACGGATGCCGGCTACGAACGGCTGGTCGATCTCGTCAGCCGGGCCTATCTCGGCGGCGAGAGCAACCAGGCCGTTCATATCAGCACCTCCTGGCTGGAGGAGGCGGGCACGGAAGGGCTGATCGCATTGAGCGGCGCCTTGACCGGGCCAGTCGACGTGGCGATCAAGGAAGGCCATCCCGCTCAGGCGGAAGCCCGGCTGCTCACGCTGAAGCGTCTCTTCGGCGACCGGCTCTATGTCGAACTGCAGCGGCACGGCACTTACGACAAGCGGCACGAGCAGAAGATTATCGGGCTCGCCTATGCTCACGACCTGCCGCTGGTTGCGACCAACGAGGCCTTCTTTCCGACACGCGACGATTACGACGCCCATGATGCGCTGATGGCGGTCGCGCACAACGCCATCGTCTCCGACGACAGCCGCTTTCGCCTGACGCCGGATCACTATCTGAAGAGCCGGGCCGAGATGGCCAAGCTCTTCGCCGACCTGCCGGAAGCGCTGGAAAATACGATCGAGATCGCCAGGCGGTGCTCCTTCGTGCTGAAGACGCGAAAGCCGATCCTGCCGCGCTTCACCGGTGCGACCGACGATGCCGAGGAGGCCGAACGCGCCGAGGCGAGCGAGCTGCGCCGCCAGGCGGTCGAAGGGCTGGACGTGCGGCTTTCGACGCTCGGCATGTCGCCGGGCTACGAGGAAAAGGATTATCGTGAACGGCTGGATTTCGAGCTCAGCGTCATCGAGCGCATGCGTTTTCCCGGCTACTTCCTGATCGTTGCCGACTTCATCAAATGGGCCAAACAGCATGACATTCCGGTCGGCCCTGGCCGTGGTTCGGGCGCCGGTTCGCTGGTCGCCTATGCATTGACGATCACCGACGTCGATCCCTTGCGTTTTTCGCTGCTCTTCGAGCGCTTCCTCAATCCGGAACGCGTCTCGATGCCCGACTTCGACATCGACTTCTGCCAGGACCGCCGCGAAGAGGTGATCCGCTATGTCCAGGCCAAGTACGGTCGCGAGCAGGTGGCGCAGATCATCACCTTCGGTTCGCTGCAGGCGCGCGCCGCCCTTCGCGACGTCGGCCGCGTGCTTGAGATGCCCTACGGCCAGGTCGACAAGATCTGCAAACTCGTGCCGAACAACCCGGCCAATCCGACGCCGCTCTCCAAAGCGATCGAGGAGGAGCCGAAGCTGCAGGAAGAGGCGGCAAAGGAACCGGTTGTCGCGCGGCTGCTCGACATCGCCCAGAAGATCGAGGGGCTTTACCGCCACGCCTCGACCCATGCCGCCGGCATCGTCATCGGCGACCGGCCGCTTTCCAAGCTGGTGCCGATGTATCGCGATCCGCGCTCCGATATGCCGGTTACTCAGTTCAACATGAAATGGGTCGAGCAGGCGGGCTTGGTCAAATTCGATTTCCTCGGCCTGAAGACACTGACCGTGCTGAAGGTCGCGGTCGATTTCGTCGCCAAGCTCGGCATCAAGGTCGATCTCGCGGCCATTCCTCTCGACGACAAGAAGACCTACGAGATGCTGTCGCGCGGCGAGACGGTCGGTGTGTTCCAGGTGGAAAGTGCCGGCATGCGCAAGGCGCTGATCGGCATGAAGCCGGACTGCATCGAGGACATCATCGCGCTGGTGGCGCTCTATCGTCCCGGCCCGATGGAGAACATCCCGACCTACAACGCCCGCAAGCACGGCGACGAAGAGCTGGAATCGATCCATCCGATGATCGACCACCTGCTCAAGGAAACGCAAGGGGTCATCGTCTATCAGGAACAGGTGATGCAGATCGCCCAGGTTCTATCAGGCTATTCGCTGGGGGAGGCCGACCTTCTGCGCCGCGCCATGGGTAAGAAGATCAAGGCCGAGATGGACCAGCAACGCGAGCGCTTCGTCGTTGGCGCCGTCAAGAACGGCGTATCGAAGCCGCAGGCCGACAATATCTTCGAACTGCTGGCGAAGTTCGCCAATTACGGCTTCAACAAATCGCATGCCGCCGCTTATGCCATCGTCTCCTACCAGACGGCCTACATGAAGGCGCACTACCCGGTCGAATTCCTCGCCGCTTCGATGACGCTCGACATGTCCAACACGGAAAAGGTCAATGATTTCCGTCAGGATGCCAAGCGCCTCGGCATCGAGGTGATCGCACCCTCGGTGCAGAGCTCCTTCCGTCATTTCGAGACCGGCGACAACCGCATCTACTACGCGCTCGCCGCCCTCAAGGGCGTCGGCGAATCCGCCGTCGACCATATTGTCGAGGTGCGTGGCGACAAGCCCTTTGCGAGCATCGAGGACTTCTGCCTGCGCATCGATCCGCGTCAGGTCAATCGTCGCGTGCTCGAAAGCCTGATCTATGCCGGCGCCTTCGATTGTTTCGACATGGACCGCGCCCAGCTAGCAGCCGGCCTCGACCGCATTCTCGGTTATGCCCAGCGCGCCCAGGAGAACAAACTGAGCGGCCAGTCGGACATTTTCGGCAGTACGTTGACGTCGGGGCCAGAGAAAATCTCCCTGCCGCCGTTCTCGCCCTGGCTCCCCTCCGAGCGGCTGCTCAAGGAGTTCCAGGTGCTGGGCTTCTATCTCACAGCCCACCCGCTCGATTCCTACAACAATATCCTGCAGAAGATGCGGGTGCAGACCTTTGCCGAATTTTCCGCCGCCATCAAACAGGGCGCGGCCAATGCGCGCCTTGCCGGTACCGTCATCTCGAAGCAGGAGCGCAAGACCCGCACCGGCAACAAGATGGGCATCATCGTCTTCTCCGATTCTTCGGGCCAGTTCGAAGCGGTGCTGTTTTCGGAAATGCTCAACCAGTATCGCGACGTGCTGGAGTCAGGCAAATCCTTCGTGCTGACCGCGACCGGCGAGGAGCGGCCGGAGGGCATCGGCCTGCGCATCCAGACGATCCAGTCGCTGGAGGAAAAGTCGCTGCAGATGCAGAAGGCGCTACGCGTTTATGTCCGCGATTCCGGACCGCTGAGAATGGTTGCCGGCCATTTGAACGCCAAGGGCGATGGCCTCGTTTCCTTCATCGTCATCAAGGAAGAGGGCAAACGCGAGGTGGAGGTGGCGCTACCGGAGAAATACCGCATCACGCCGGAGATCGCCGCCGCCCTTCGCGCCGCCCCCGGCGTCGTCGACGTCGAGCTTGTCTGATTAATGCATGTCGCTCGGAAGTGTGCAGCGGTTCCGGGATAACGACATGCATAAAACAAAGAGCGTGATGGCCATCACCCGCGGGTGATCGTGATGAAATCCGTGCCTTCGCCGGTCTCTCGGCCGAGGCCGGTATCGGAGATCGTCAGCGTCGAGCCGGGCGCGATGAGGGCGTCGATCTTGCGGCGGGTCTCATCGGGGATGGTGATCCGGCTGAGCGAACGGGCGATCGGCTTGCCTGTAATGATCGAGCTTTCCTGATTGGTGATGCCGAGCCGCTTCATCGTCTCGCGGGAGAGATTGTTCTCGAGCGTGATGCCGAGCCAGTCGGCCGTGCCGGCCTTTTCATCGACCGCATGCAGCGTGAAGAAATGTGTGCCGAGCGCCAGTCCCGGATCGGCGATCGTCACCGGCGCTTCGAAGACCGGCTTGAAGGCCTGCCGCACCATGATGACGCCGTTCGGCGGCTCGCCCTTGCCAGCCGCGGCATAGACTTCTCTGAGCAGCGTGTCGGAAACCAGGCTCCTGTCGGCGGCAAATTCCGTCGGCCGCAGCGTCTTGAAGGTCTTGATCGCCTGCACGGTCGACGGACCGAGCAAGCCGTCCGGATTGCCCGCGGGAAAACCGAGCTGGTTGAGCAGGGTCTGGATGTCGATCACCGTCTCGCGCAACGGCCGGCGCGTAATCAGCATGCTGATCGGCTCGGACGGCGGCTTGGGTTCGGACGCTGCAATCGGCTGCACTGCCGGCATCGGCATCGCAGCGGTATCGTTCATCGCCACCTGCACCGGCTTCTCGGGGCTGTCGGGCATGGAGGGCCGCAGTTCGACGTCCGAAAGCAGCGGCATCGCCGCTGATGCATCCGGATGGAAAAGGGTCGGATGATCGATCGGCCGCGGCACCAGTTCACCGTCGCTGATAATGACGGGGACGCCGGGATCGGTCATCCCATAAAGCATTTTTGCGAAAGCGCCCGGCATGCGCACGCAGCCATGCGAGGCCGGATACCGCGGCACCGAATTGGATTCGTGCAGCGCGATGCCGGACCAGGTCAGTCTTTGCATGAACGGCATCGGCGCCGCCGAATAGAGGTTGGATTCGTGGTATTTCTGCTTTTCCAGCACCGAGAAGATGCCGCTCGGCGTCGTGTGGCCGTCCTTGCCGGTCGAGACCTTCGAGGTCGCGACGACGTCGGTGCCGTCATAGACCACAAGCGACTGCTTATCCTTCGAAACGATGATCTGCAGCGTGCGCGCATCCGCGGCAAGAGCGGGGTGCACGAGTGCGGTGGCCGACAGCAAGCCGAGGCCGAAGACGAGACGCGAGAACATGAGACCCAACCATACGCAATACTTGCCCGGCACATTATGAGACGAAGTTTAAGGAAGATTTTATAGGCCGGATCGCCGGCTGCCCTCACGCGTTAGTGATCGCGCTTGCTGTTGCCGAAGGTGTAGCCGGTCTCGACCGTCTTCTTGCCGAACTTGTCACGCAGCTTGTCCATCGCCGCTTCGGCCGCCGCTCGCCGGCCCGATTGCTGGTCGATGAGATCGGGCGGATCGGCGCGGGCGGCATCGCCGAGATCGGTGACGCCGATGCCGATCAGGCGGAACTTCGTACCATCTGTCTCTTTTTCGAGAAGCTCGAGCCCGGTGCGGAAGATCTTGTCGGCAAGCTGGGTCGGGTCTTCGAGCTTGCGGTTGCGGGTGCGCGATTTGAAATCGGCGCTCTTCATCTTCAGAACCACGGTCTGGCCGGCAATGCCGCTTTTCTTCAGCCGCCAGGAGACCTTTTCGGAGAGGTTGCGCAGGATCGGCACCAGATCGTCGTAACGCGAGATGTCGTCGAAGAAGGTGGTTTCGGACGACACGCTCTTGGCGGCATCATTGAGATGCACTTCGCGGTCGTCAATGCCGCGCGACAGCCGGGCGAGCCGCTGGCCGATGCTGCCGTAGCGGCGCATCAGATCGTTTTCCTCCATCTGCTGCAATTGGCTGATGGTGCGGATGCCGTCCGCCTCCAGCGTTGCGGCAAAGGCCTTGCCGACGCCCCAGATCGTGGTGACGGGACGCGGCGCCAGGAACTCGACCGCTTCCTCGCGGCCGATGACCGAAAAGCCGCGCGGCTTCTGCAGGTCGGAGGCGACCTTGGCGAGAAATTTGCAATAGGAAAGCCCGACCGAAACGGTGATGCCGATCTCCCTTTCGATGCGGCGGGCAAATTTGGCCAGCGTGCGCGCCGGCGGATCGTGATGCAGCCTCTCGGTGCCGCCGAGTTCCAGGAAGGCCTCGTCGATCGATAGCGGCTGCACCAGCGGCGTCAGATCCTGCATCATGGCGCGCACCTGCCGTCCGACCCGGACATATTTCTCCATGTCCGGACGGATGACGATCGCTTGAGGGCATGCCTCCAGCGCCTTGAACATCGGCATGGCCGAACGCACGCCGTGGATGCGGGCGATATAGCAGGCGGTGGAAACCACACCGCGTTTGCCGCCGCCGATGATGACAGGCTTGTCGGCAAGCTCCGGATTGTCGCGTTTCTCCACCGCGGCGTAGAAGGCGTCGCAATCGATATGCGCAAGCGTCAATGCGTAGAGTTCGCGATGGCGCACGAGACGCGGGCTGCCGCAGGAAACGCAACGGCGCGCCTCGCCTTTCTGCTCGGCAAGGCAGTCGCGACAGAAGCCGGGTGTCTTGTCAGGCGCGGGTGTCATGATGAGAACAAAGATTGAACATCGCGAAGTTACGCCTTATGCTTCCGAGTCTCAAGAGAGGGAGGGAGCTTTGCCTTTGGATAACGACCTTCTTTTCGAGCCGGTAACGCCAGGACGCTGGGACGACTTCGAAACCCTGTTCGGGCCGCAAGGGGCCTTCTACAATTGCTGGTGCGTCGCATTGCGCCTGCCGCATGCCATGAGGACTGAGATGGCGGCCGACGAACGTAAGGCGCATATGCGGGGACGGATTAACGAGGGTCCGCCGCCTGGCATCCTCGGTTATGCTGACGGCGTGCCGGTCGCCTGGGTGCAGGTCGGGCCGCGCCACGACGTGCCGCAGTTCAATTCGCTGCGCACCGTCTCGCGACCGCTGGAGGAGGGCGATGCGCATGATCCATCCATTTGGGCCGTCAGTTGCTTCTTGCTGCTGCCCAAACTGCGCGGCAAGGGAATGAGCCACCGTCTGCTCGCCGGCGCAATCGATCATGCCCGGCGCCAGGGAGCGCGGCTGCTCGAAGCCTGCCCGATCGATCATGTCAACCAGTCGAAATCCGTGACGCTCTGCGTCGGCTCGACGGCAATCTTCGATGCCGCCGGCTTCGAGACGGTGGCACGGCGCAAGGACGGCCGTCCGCTCATGCGGCTGGAACTGCGTGCATGACAGTGCCGGAGACAAAATGCGCCTCGATGAGAGCGGCCGCATGCGTCCAGTCGCTGGCGCGGGTGATGTCGTCGGAGGCGGCCGGTGCGAAACGATGGACGGGCGAGTTCGGCATCAGGTGAATCAGCAGGCAATCGGCGACGTGATCCCTGACGGAATGCAGATTACGCGCCATATCATCGATGAAGACGACGGGAAGGGAGCGGCTGGCATGCAATGCGTGAACGATCGGCCCCTTGGGTTGTTCGGTGGCAAGCAGCGGAAAGAGCAGGCCCATCCTGTCGAGCAGGCGACGGCGCTGGTCTTGGAACCGCGGCGGCATGGCTGTCAGGAAAAGGATATCGGCCTCTTCCGAAAGCCGGTCGAGCGTTTCGACGACGCGGTCGAGCGGCGTCTGCCACAGTTCTTGGGCCTCGAAGAATTCCTCGATCAGCCGGCTGACCTCTTGATCCTCGATCTCCGCGCCGTCGGCTTGCGAGACGATGTTGCCGTGAAGCCGGAACGATCGCGGCAGAAACGCGTGGCCCTGGCTCTGAAGGAAAAGCTGGAAGGGACCGATGAACTGCAGCACGACGTCGTCGACGTCGCAGACGATCAAGGGCCAATCGCCGAGGCGGATATGCGAGATGTCGAATTCCCCGGAGGTCACGGTCAATACTCTCCGGAATCGAGACCCGGCGAAGAGAAATGCTGCCAGGCCGCCGTCACCGTCTCCGGGCTGATCCCGCTCGCCGCGCAGAAAGCCATCGCCGTCGGTTCATGGTTCATCAGGAAATCCATCATGCCGGCGAGGAATCCCGGATCGTTGACGGCGTTGCGCACCTGGCCGGGCGCCACACCCGTCAGGGCGAGAAAGCGGCCGAACATGTCGGGATCGCCGGCAAGCCAGCCGAGCACGGCGATCGCCGTCTCGTGCGGGTCGGCAGCCTGTTGTTTCGAAGTCTTGAAGTTGCTTTGCATTTCGCGGGGTAAGTTACCTTTTCTTCAACCAAATACCGGTAGCGTGCGCTATCGGTTTCACGCAGCTTTTGTCCGCATGTGCCTTTCTCATGGGACGAACCGCTGCGCGAACGGACGTAGGGACAGCATGTCATGCCCAAACAGGTGATGATTGTAGAAGATAACGAGCTCAACATGAAGCTCTTTCGCGACCTCATCGAGGCGTCCGGCTATACGACGATCCAGACCAGAAACGGCATGGAGGCGCTCGATCTGGCGCGCAAGCATCGCCCCGACCTCATCCTTATGGATATCCAGCTTCCCGAGGTCTCCGGCCTCGAAGTCACCAAATGGCTGAAGGAAGACGACGAGTTGCACGTGATTCCCGTCATCGCCGTGACGGCTTTCGCGATGAAGGGCGACGAGGAGCGGATCCGCCAGGGCGGCTGCGAAGCCTATGTTTCCAAGCCGATCTCGGTTCCGAAATTCATCGAGACGATCAAGACCTATCTGGGCGATGCCTGACGCATCGGAAAGACGCTTATGACCGCGCGAATACTGGTGGTTGACGATATTCCGGCCAACGTGAAGCTGCTCGAGGCGCGGCTGCTTGCGGAGTACTTCGACGTGATGACCGCAGCGGACGGCTACACGGCACTGGCGATCTGCGAGCGCAACCAGGTCGATCTCATCCTGCTCGACATCATGATGCCCGGCATAGACGGTTTCGAGGTCTGCGAACGGCTGAAGGCCAACCAGAAGACCGCCCACATTCCAGTCGTCATGGTCACCGCGCTCGACCAGCCGACCGATCGCGTACGCGGCCTGAAGGCCGGCGCCGACGATTTTCTCACCAAGCCGGTCAACGATCTGCAACTGATCTCCCGGGTGAAGAGTCTGCTGCGACTGAAGACGTTGAGCGATGAGCTGCGCATTCGCGCCGACACCGCCCATACGATGGGTATCGACGAGCTCTCACGGGCAGGCGAGGGCCGCGCCGACGAGACCGCTCAGGTCCTGCTCGTCGACGGCCGCGCCAATTCGCAGGAGCGCATCATCAAGGCGTTGAAGCCCGTCGCCGACGTGCTTGCCCTCTCCGATCCGCAGGCCGCCCTCTTCGAGGCGGCCGAAAGCGCGTTCGATCTCGTCATCGTCAACGCCAATTTCGACGATTACGATCCGCTTCGCCTCTGCTCGCAGTTGCGCTCGCTGGAGCGCACGCGCTTCCTGCCGATCCTGATCATCACCGAGCAGGGCGCTGACGAGATGGTCGTCCGCGCACTCGATCTCGGCGTCAACGACTACATCATCCGCCCGGTCGATGCCAACGAACTGGTCGCCCGCAGCCTGACGCAGATCCGCCGCAAGCGCTACAACGACCGGCTGCGCGCCAGCGTCAAGCAGACGATCGAGCTTGCCGTGACCGATCCGCTGACCGGCCTTTACAACAGGCGCTATCTCGACAATCACCTGAACGTGCTCTTCAACCGTTCGATGGCGCGGGGCCGGCCGCTTTCGGTGCTGATCACCGATATCGACCGCTTCAAGCATGTGAACGACACCTACGGCCATGACGGCGGCGACGAGGTGTTGCGGGAATTTTCAAATCGCGTCCGTTCGACCATCCGCGGTGCCGATCTCGCCTGCCGCTACGGTGGAGAGGAATTCGTCGTCGTGATGCCCGACACCTCGCCGGAAATTGCCGCCGCCGTCGCCGAGCGCCTGCGCGCGGCGATCGAAAGCGCTCCCTTCATGCTGAAACACTCCGGGGAAGCGCTGAATGTCACTGCTTCCTTCGGCATCGCCTCGCGTATTGCGTCAGTGCTGACCCCGGGCCAGCTGATGAAACAGGCGGATCTGGCCCTTTACGAGGCCAAGAATACCGGTCGCAACCGTGTGGTCGCCGCGGCCGCGTGACGAATCACTTGCCGCCATATGTGCCATTTGCGAGTTTTCCACTGCGGTAAGCGAATTATTACCGATTTTTAATCTTCGCCTGGGCAATGCGGGGCGAAAATTTCGAAACTCAATAGCCCAAAAATGGACTCGCCGCGTTGCTGCGGAGATGTGCGACGCGATAGTCTTGCGAGCATCAGGCCGTAGCTCAGAGTGAAATGGAGACTATAAAAAATGCCTGCCGCCGACAGTGTCAAATAGATTGCGGGGACGTCACCTCACGTAAGGGGAGGGGAGACGTAAGTTGTTAAGCTATATTGTCGAATTTCTTCGAAGGGCGAAGCGCTACGCTTCAAGCTCAAGCAGAGCCGATCAATCTTTGTATGTCCCAAATCTGGACTTTTAACCATAGAATCAAGATAAGAAAATTCATCATTAAGAATTTGTTGATTTTCTTTCATTTTTGCGCAAATTATCGGCTCATAAGAGAAGCGCTCCCGTTGAGGAGTTGTCGATACCCCATGATGCTCAGGTCCGCCGCATCTCCTGGGTCGTGGGGTCGGTCGGCTAGTAGGCAAGTTATAGCGGTTCCTCGTGCCGTTTTGCATGCTGGCCGACCCCCTTTCAAGAAAACGCCGCCACTTCCCGAAGATGGAAGGGCGGCGTTTTGCCTGTTTGCGCTATCATTTTTCAAAGACCACAAACTGGCAATAAAAAACGCGCACCGAAGGCGCGCGCTTTTTTTGAAATCCGTCAGGCCAAGTGATTACTTGATCTTGGTTTCCTTGAACTCGACATGCTTCTTTGCAACCGGGTCGTACTTCGTCTTCGTCATCTTGTCCGTCATCGTACGGCTGTTTTTCGTCGTGACGTAGAAGAAACCGGTGTCGGCTGTCGACAGCAGCTTGATCTTGATTGTTGTAGCCTTGGCCATGGTCGTCCTGCCTTTAAGAAAATGAAAGCCGTGGAAGCCGGAGGGCTCCACGGCAAATTCTGGCGCGAAACTACGAATCCCGCCCGAAAAGTCAAGTCCGTTTTCGAATGAACATCAGTCTGATGCCGGAAAGTAGGGCGTAGAGACCGAAGAAAGCGGCAATCGCCCAGGCAAAACCGTTATTTCCAGCGACATCGATCGCCGCGCCGATCGCCTGCGGCCCGGCTACGGTTCCCATCGCATAACAGAAGACGAAGGCAGCATTGGCCGCCGCAAGATCGGAACCCGTCAGCCGCGAGCCGAGATGGCTGAGGCCGACCGTATAGAGGCCTGAGACGCAGCCGCCCCAGAAAAGCAGGAGCCCGGCCATCAGCAGCCAATTGTCGAGCAGTAGCGGCAACATCATCGAGCCGATGAAGCCCATCAGCGCCATGCCGGCCAGAAGCGGCCGCTTATCGGCGATGCGGTCGGAAAGCAGGCCGAGCGGGATCTGAAAGATGACGTTGCCGACGCCCATCATGGTGAGCAGCAGTGCGGCCTGCGATTCGGTGAAATGGGCGCGCACCGCAAAGATCGGAAAAAGCGACAGGCCGCCCGCTTCGACCGCGCCGAAGATGAAGACCGCCGCCGTCGCCGTCGGCACCAGGAAGACGTAGCGCATGAAATGCAGCTCCGGTTTTTCCTCGAGCACCGGGCTCTCGTCGCGGGCGATGAAGATCGGGATGGCCGCCAGCAGGATGGCGGCGGCGCCGATCAGGAAGGGAAAGATGCCCTCGCTGCCGAGGATGGAAAAGAGCAATGGTCCGGCCGCGAAGCCAAGGGAAAGCACCGTCGCATAGATGCCGAGCACGAAACCGCGTTTGGACGGCGGCGAAGCGGCGTTGATCCAGAATTCGGAGAGGATGAAGAGCGTCGTCGTCGCGCCATGAAAGGCGAAACGCAGCGGAAACCACATCCAGAAATCTTGGGCGTAATAGAAACCGAGCGCGCTCAGCGCCGAAATCAGCACGGCCCAGAGCATTGTCGGCGCCACGCCGTATTTATGGGCAAGCTTGGTGGTGATCGGTGCGGCGGCCATCGCCGCGACGCCAGCCATCGCCGTGTTGAGCCCGATCAGGGTGGACGAGATGCCGCGTTTTTCGAGGATGATGCTGAGGAGGGGCAGACCGAGGCCGATTGCTATGCCAACGGCTGATATGGACGAGATGGCTGCCACCAGAGAAGGCCAATGGATTTCTTCGACATCGCCCGGTGTGCCGATTCTCGGCTGAGACATTTATGCATCCTTAGAAAGCTGTGCGAGCGAATCGGCCGATCGCCTCGCATAGAAAGACACAGGCGTGCCAATTCCAGGTGACGGGCAGCGTTTCGCAGTATTTCCGATGTGAGTGACCACCTGCGGAATGTAAAGCTTGTTCAGACAAGAAAAGCTTACCTTGTCAAGTCGTTGAGGATCGCCGGCTACCCCGGCGGGTCGGTGGAGGGCTGGCACTACACGTTAAATATGTCTGGAAGGTGAAGGCGCTCAATCAGGCCGTTCGGGAATGTCATAATCGTCCGGGCCATCACTCTCGCCACCGAAGCCGTGCATGCGCAGCGCCCATTGCAGGCCGATGACCCCGCCCTTGATCGGCTGGATCGAGGCGAGCGCGGTCATGACGGTGATCGGCGCCCAGATGGCAAAATGGGCCCAGACCGGCAGCACGAAGGTCATGTCGGTCAGCATATAGCCGCCGACCACGACGTGTCCGAGGACGAGGATGACGATATAGGGCGGCAGGTCGTCCGCGCGCTGGTGATGCATCGCCTCGCCGCAGGCCGCGCAATGATCAACCGACTTCAGGAAGGCGCGAAAGAGTTTGCCGCTGCCGCAGGCCGGGCAACGATTCATCAGCCCGCGCATGATGGAGCGCCCAACTGGGCGCTCGACCTCGGGCGTGTCCCCGTAGCGGAGGGCCGGATCGGTCGGTGTGCTCATCGCATGTTCCTCTTCGGATCTAGTGCCGTCCGCGTGGCGGCCTTGTTCCAGGCTTCTTGCGGACCTGGCCCCTGTCGCGGCGACCTGCCTTGTGGAAGGAGCGCACTGCCGCCGGCATCTCGCGGCCCTCGCTGACCATTTCGAAGCGCAGCGCGCCGGCAAGCGGGATCGCTTCGGCAAGTTTCACAGTGACGCTGTCGCCCAAGCGATAGCCGAGCCCCGTTCGTTCACCCGAGAGCGCTTGATGTGCCTCGTCGTAAATGAAGTAATCGGTGCCGAGCGTAGATATGGGGACGAAACCGTCGGCGCCATAGTCCGGCAGGGCGACAAAAAGCCCCGATTTTGTCACGCCCGAGACCCGTCCGGCAAATTCCTCGCCGACCCGGCCGCTGAGGTGATGGGCGATCAGCCGATCGACCGTCTCGCGCTCGGCTGCCATGGCTCGGCGCTCGAAGGTCGAGATTTCGGCGGCGATATCATCGAGCGCCGCCTCTTCGTCGGGCGTGATGCCGCCTTCGCCGAAGCCGAGCGAGCCGACGAGGGCGCGATGCACGATGAGGTCGGCATAACGGCGGATCGGCGAGGTGAAGTGGGCGTATTTCATCAGGTTGAGGCCGAAATGGCCAATATTCTCCGGACCGTAGATCGCCTGGCTCTGCGAACGCAGCACCATCTCGCTCACCATGGTCTGATGCGGCGTGCCATCCGCCTTCGCCAGGATGCCGTTGAAGTTGTTGGCGCGCATGTTGCCGCCCTTGGCAAGCGAGATTCCCAGCGTGGCCAGAAACTCCCGCAGGATCTCCTGCTTGGCAAGCGTCGGGCCGTCATGAATGCGGTAGATCAGCGGCTGGCGTTTCTTTTCCAGGGTCTCGGCCGCGCAAACGTTCGCCTGGATCATCATCTCTTCGATCAGCTTATGCGCGTCGAGCCGTGGCGGCACGACGACCCGGTCGACCGTGCCGTCGGGCTTCAGCAGGATCTTACGCTCCGGCATGTCGAGTTCCAGCGGCTGGCGCCGGTCGCGTCCGCGCTTCATCACCTCATAGGCGTGCCAGAGCGGCTTCAGGATCGGCTCGAGCATCGGTCCGGTCTGATCGTCCGGATTGCCGTCGATCGCCGCCTGCGCCTGCTGGTAGGAGAGCTTGGCGGCGCTCTTCATCATGATGCGATGAAAGATGTGGCCGATCTTGCGGCCTTCGCCGGAAAAGCTCATGCGCACGGCGAGCGCCGGGCGGTCGACGCCCTCTTTCAGCGAGCAGAGATCGTTGGAGATGCGCTCGGGCAGCATCGGCACGACACGATCGGGGAAATAGACAGAGTTGCCGCGCTTCAGCGCCTCGCGGTCGAGCGGCGAATTCGGGCGGACATACCAGGAGACGTCGGCAATCGCGACGGTGACGATGACGCCGCCGGGATTGTCGGGCGAGGGATCGAGCTCGGCATAAACCGCGTCGTCATGGTCCTTGGCATCGGCCGGGTCGATGGTGATCAGCGGCACGTCGCGCCAGTCCTCGCGATGCGACATGGTGGCGGGCTTTGCGGCCTCCGCCTCGGCGATGACGGCAGGCGGGAAGACGTGCGGGATGCCGTGCGCATGGATGGCGATCATCGAGATCGCCTTTTCCGAACCGACGGAACCGACGATGGAAAGCACCTTGGCACGCGGCAGGCCGAAACGGCCGAGGCGGGCGATTTCGACTTCGACCAGATCGCCGTCCGTGGCGCCGCCGGTGAAATCGGGATCGATCACCATCTCCTCGCCGCGCCGTTCGATCGGCAGCAGCCGCCCGCCGCCGCCCGGCGCAGTGCGGAAAACGCCCATCGAGGCGCCGCGGCGCCTGTCGATCACCTTGATGATCCGTGCCGTATACGCCGGCCCACCGCGATCGACAGCCGGGAAGATCTTCGCCAGGATGCGATCGCCGAGGCCTGCGACCGGCGCCTTACCCTTGCCCTGGCGGCCTGCCGGCGATTGCTGGCGGATGGCGACGGCGGGTGCCACGCCCTGGTCCTCCGGCCACTCTGCCGGCCGGCCGATCAGATCGCCGTCCTTGTCGCGCGTCGTGATGTCGAGAACGGTGACGGGCGGCAGCGCACCGGGCCGGATCAGCGACTTGCGGTTCTTCTGCAGCATGCCTTCCTGCTCGAGCTCCTGCAGCATCTGCTTGAGCTCGACGCGGCTATCGCCTTTCAGGCCGAATGCTTTGGCGAGTTCACGCTTGGACGCTTTCTGCGGATGATCGGCGATGAAGCGCAGAATCACCTCGCGCGAAGGCAGCGCGCCGTGGACGATGTTCAGCGGCTCGACGGCGGGAGCATCCTTGCCGGCGCGGCCGGTCTTGCCCGGGCGCTTGCCCGCAGGGTTCGTTCTCTCGCGCGGTATTCTGCTCACGTCAGCCCTTTTTCGATTTCGCGGGCGCTTTCGCCTTCGTTATCTTCGGTTTGGCGGCCGTCTTGGTGCTCTTGGCTTCGGCGGCTGCGGCCTTTGGCTTGGCTTTCGCCTTGGCCGCCTTGCCCGCAGGGGCCTTGCCGGCCTTCTCGGCGATCAGCGCAAGCGCCTCTTCGACGGTGATCGCCTGCGGATCCTTGCCCTTCGGCAGCGTGGCGTTGACCTTGCCCCAGTTGACATAGGGGCCGTACTTGCCGTCGCGAACGGTGATGGCGCCGCCATCAGGATGATCACCGAGCGTCTTCAGCGCTGCCGGCGTGCCGCGCGCACCCCGGCCCGGAGCCTGGTTCGCCTTTTCGGCAATGACAGTCACGGCACGATTGAGGCCGACCGAGAACACGTCCTCGACGGTTTCCAGATTGGCATAAGAGCCGTCATGCAGGAGGAACGGCCCATAGCGGCCGATGCCCGACGAGATCATCTTGCCGGTTTCTGGATGTTTGCCGATATCGCGCGGCAGCGAGATCAGCGCCATCGCTTTTTCATAATCGATGTCCTCAGGCTTCCAGCCCTTCGGCAGCGAAGCGCGTTTGGCTTCCTTGCCGTCGCCGCGCTGTATATAGGGGCCGAAGCGGCCGGAACGCAGCGTCAGCTCCTCGCCGGTCGTCGGATCGGTGCCGAGGTTCTTCGGCTCGTTGAGCGCAGCACCGTCCGCTTCTCCGCCGTTTTCGGAGGAGAGCTGGCGGGTGTAGTTGCAGTCCGGATAGTTCGAGCAGCCGACGAAGGCGCCGTATTTGCCGAGCTTCAGCGACAAGTTGCCGGTGCCGCAGACCTGGCAGATGCGCGGATCGCTGCCGTCCTCTCGTTTCGGGAAGACGAGTGGTGCCAGCGCCTCGTTCAGCGAATCCAACACGTTGGTGACGCGAAGTTCCTTGGTGTCCTCGATCTGGGCGAAGAAATCCTTCCAGAAATCGCGCAGCACCTGCTTCCAGTTCAACTCGCCGGCGGAAATCCGGTCAAGCTTCTCTTCGAGATCGGCAGTGAAGTCGTATTCGACGTATTTGGTGAAGAAGCTCTCGAGGAAAGCCGTCACCAGCCGGCCCTTGGCCTGCGGGATCAGCTTGCGCTTGTCGATCGTCACATAGTCGCGGTCGCGTAGCGTCGCGAGCGTCGCCGCATAGGTGGAGGGGCGGCCGATACCGAGCTCCTCCATCTTCTTGATCAGCGAGGCTTCCGAATAGCGCGGCGGCGGTTCGGTGAAATGCTGCGTCGAATTGATCTTCTGCCTAGCGAGCGCCTCGCGCGCATTGATCTCCGGCAGGCGGCCATCCTCGTCGCCGTCGTCGCTTTGCTCGCCATCTTCCTTCTGGTCGGTATAGGCGGCGATGAAACCATCGAAGCGTATGACCGAACCGACGGCACGCAGACCGGCCTTCTCGCCTTTGTTGTCAGCGGTGATTTCAGCCGTCGTGCGCTCGATCTCGGCCGATGCCATCTGGCTGGCGATGCCGCGCTTCCAGATCAGCTCGTAGAGCCGGATCTGGTCGGCATCGAGGAATTTGCGTACGCGGTCGGGCGAACGATAGAAATCGGTCGGCCGGATCGCCTCGTGCGCCTCCTGGGCGTTCTTCGCCTTGGTCGAGTAGAGGCGCGGCTTTTCCGGCATGTAGCGCTCGCCGAACTGGTCGACGATAGCGCTACGCGCAGCATCGATCGCCTCGGGCGCCATCTGCACGCCGTCGGTTCGCATATAGGTGATGAGACCAACCGTCTCGCCGCCGATATCGACGCCCTCATAGAGCCTTTGCGCGATTTGCATGGTGCGCGAAGCGGAGAAGCCGAGATTGGAGGAGGCCGCCTGCTGCAGCGTCGAGGTCGTAAACGGCGGTCCCGGGTTGCGCTTGACCGGTTTCGCCTCGACCGTGTCGACCACATAGCTCGCACCTTCGAGCAATGCCTTCAGCCGGCCGGCATCTTCGCCGTTGCCGATTGCGCGCGGCTGCAGCCGTTTGCCGCTCGCCGAAACCAGTCTTGCCTCGAACTCGTCGCCGCGCGGCGTCTTCAGCAGCGCCGAGATGTTCCAGTACTCTTCCGAAATGAAGCGCTCGATCTCGGATTCGCGGTCGCAGACCAGGCGAAGCGCCACTGACTGAACGCGGCCGGCCGAACGCGCGCCGGGCAGCTTGCGCCACAGCACCGGCGAGAGATTGAAGCCGACGAGATAGTCGAGCGCGCGGCGCGCGAGATAGGCATCGACCAGCGGCACGTCGATGTCGCGCGGATCGGCCATCGCGTCGAGCACGGCTTTCTTGGTGATCGCATTGAAGACGACGCGCTTGACCGGTTTACCGTTCAGCACCCGCTTCTTGTTCAGCATGTCGAGAACGTGCCAGGAAATCGCTTCGCCTTCGCGATCCGGGTCGGTCGCGAGAAACAGGCCATCGGCGGACTTCACCGCGTCGGCGATGTCCTTCATCCGCTTGGCGGAGGCGCTATCGACCTCCCAAAGCATTTCGAAATCCTGATCAGGAAGCACTGAGCCGTCCTTGGCAGGCAGATCGCGCACATGGCCGAAGGAGGCGAGCACTTTGTATCCCGGACCCAGATACTTATTGATCGTCTTGGCCTTGGCAGGCGATTCCACCACTACAACATTCATGATGATTCTCTAAAAAGGAAACGACGCCAGCGTTGAAGCCAGCGCGACACACACCGCAACATGGATATCGGCCACCCGACATGGACAGGGAAATCGCCGCGGTCAAGGGGTTTGCTACAATTTTACCTCTTGTGTCTATTGCAACCAAAGGGATGCAACCAGCAGAATACAGTTATAGATATATGTCCTAAGATTTTCGACTCAGCGTTCGACAATGCGAAAAGCCGCTACTCGATGTCGTACCCAAGTTCAATCGGAAAGCGAGACGAGGCCGCCCTGATGCCGGTGCAGCCGGCCTGATATATCGAGTTCCAGAAGGATGAGATAGACCGCGGATGCCGAAAGGTCGGTATGGCGGATAACGTCGTCGATCTCGACCGGCGTCGGCCCGAGCGCGTCGATAATGCGGTTTCGATCGGAATCGCCGGGTGGCACCGACATTGCTTTGCCGTCAGGCGCCGGCTCCTCCGCCATCGATGACGGGAACAGCTCGAATTGCGCAAGCGGCGCCAGGGCCTCGACGACATCGGCGGGTGCGGTGACGATCGAAGCTCCGTCCTTCAGCAGGCCGTTGGTGCCATGGCAGCGCGGATCGAGCGGTGAGCCGGGCACGGCGAACACCAGGCGGCCGAAGTCGCCAGCCAGCCGTGCGGTGATCAGCGAGCCCGAACGCGCCGCCGCTTCGATGACGACGAGGCCGAGGCCGATGCCGGCGATCAGCCGGTTCCGGCGCGGGAAGTCGCGGGCGCGGGGCTCCCAGCCGAAGGGCATCTCGCTTACCGCCAAGCCGTTGCCGCCGGTTATCTCTTCGAGCAGGCCGATATTCTCCGGCGGGTAGGGTTGGTCGAGGCCGCCGGCGAGCGCAGCAATCGTGCCTGTGCCGAGGCTTGCCCGGTGGGCAGCAGTGTCTATGCCGCGCGCCAGGCCGGAGACCACGGTATATCCAGCCCGGCCGCAGTCGCGTGCCACCATCGCCGCGAATTTCGCGCCCGCGATCGAGGCGTTGCGCGAGCCGACGATGCCGATGGCCGGTCGTTTGGCAGCGGCAAGCGCGCCCTTGACGGCCAGAAGCGGCGGCGCGCCGTCAATCTGCTTCAGCGCTTGCGGATAATCCGGCTCACCGATGCCGACGAAGCGGGCGCCGAAGCGGTGCGCCGCCTCCAGTTCCCGATGGGCCTCGGCCTCGCTGGCGATGCGGATTGCCCGCGTGGCGCCGCCACGCGCCGAAAGCTCCGGCAGTGCGGCAAGCGCTGCCTCGGCCGAGCCGAAATGATTGATGAGGTCGCGAAAGGTGGCAGGGCCGATATTGTCGGAGCGGATAAGGCGCAGCCAGGCAATTCTTTGCCGTTCGGTCAGCACGACGCCTTTTGGTCCGGCGCTCAGCGCATCCATTATCCCTTTGCCCCGATCTTGCTTTCCGTCCCGCTCATCAGGCGGGAAATATTCGCCTTGTGCTTCCAGTAGGAGATGAGGGTCATGATCGCCATGACAGCCGCAACCTTTTCGTTGCCCAGTATCCACAGCGCAACCGGAATGACAAGCATGGCGACGAGCGCCGACAGCGAGGAGTAGCGGGTGGTGAAAGCGACCGCCAGCCAGACGGCGGCGAAGAGCACGACCATGATCGGCGCGACGCCGAGCAGGGTGCCGATATAGGTGGCGACACCCTTGCCGCCCTTGAAGCCGATCCAGACCGGGAAGAGATGGCCGATGAAGGCGAAGAAGCCGGCGATGATCGCAGCCTCCTCACCGAGGAAATAGCCGACGATCCAGGCCGCGGCCGATGCCTTCAGCGCATCGAGCAACAGCGTCGCCGCGGCGAGCGACCGGTTTCCTGTTCTGAGCACATTGGTCGCGCCGATATTGCCGGAGCCGATGCTGCGCACGTCGCCGAGGCCGGCGGCGCGTGTGAGGATCAGGCCGAAAGGGATCGAGCCGAAGAGATAACCGATAACGGCGGCGGCAAGCGCGATCGGCAGCGTGATCTGCCATGACATGAGATTGGATAACATATGCCCCTCAGCCCCTCCGTGGCCTATCCTCGAGTCAGCCTTCTCCCGCTGCGGGATGGACGGTGAGGTCGATCCTAAATTGCGTGGACAAGCTTTCCCGAGACGTATGTCGCGACGGCCCGCCCGCTGAAGCGCGCATCCTCGAACGGCGTATTCTTCGAGCGGGAGAGAAGCATGTCTTTGGCGACAAGCCAAGGCTCATCGAGATCGATCAGTGCGATATCGGCCGCAGCGCCCGGCTTCAACGTGCCGGCCGCGAGGCCGAAGATTTGCGCGGGGCGGGTAGACATGGCGTCGATCAGGCGCATCAGGCTCACCTGGCCGCCATGGTGAAGCCTGAGGGCTGCCGCCAGCAGGGTTTCGAGGCCGATCGCGCCATCCTCCGCCTCGCTGAAGGGCAGGCGCTTCGTATCGACATCCTGCGGGTCGTGTGAGGAGACGATGATATCGATCGCGCCGCTGGCAAGGGCGTCGGCCATGGCCACCCTGTCATCTTCCGGGCGCAGCGGCGGATACAGCTTGAAAAAGGTGCGGTATTCGCCGATGTCGTTTTCGTTGAGCGCCAGATTGTTGATCGAGATGCCGCAGGTGACCTTGGCGCCGCGGCTGCGGGCGCGTTCGATCGCCTCGACCGATTCCGGCACCGAGATCATCGCGGCATGATAACGGCCGCGCGTCAGCTGCGCGATCCTGAGATCTCGCTCGAGCGGGATGAGCTCGGCTTCCTTTGGAATGCCGGAAAGCCCGAGCCAGCTGGCGAAAAGCCCCTCATGCATGACGCCGTTGGCGCCGAGATATTTGTCGCGCGTTTCGCAGCAGACGACGGCCCCGAATTCACGCGCATAGGTCATGATCCGGCGCAGCACCTGCGTGTCGTGGACGCTGGAATGGGCATCGGTGAAGGCGACGGCGCCTGCCTGCATCAACAGGCCGATTTCCGTCATCTCCTCGCCGGCGAGGCCCTTGGTGATGGCGGCTGCCGGATAAATGTTGACGGCGGCCGTGTCCCGCGCCGTCTTCTTGACGAATTCGACGAGCGCGATGTCGTCGATAACAGGATCGGTGTCCGGCATCATGATGATTGAGGTGACGCCGCCGGCCGCCGCCGCCCGGCTCGCCGAGGCGATCGTCTCACGGTGTTCGCCGCCGGGTTCGCCGACATGGACGCGCGCATCGACGAGCCCGGGCGTCGCCACAAGGCCCGTGCAGTCGCGGATGACGGCGCCATCAGGCGCGCCCTGGTTCTGCGCCTTGTGGCCGGCGGCGAGAATCACGCCGTTTTCGGCGATGATCGTCCCCACCTCGTCGAGATTGCGCGACGGGTCGATGATGCGGACGTTCTTGAGGACGATCGGGTTGCTCATGCCATCATTCCATCGCTTCGGGGACCCTGGTTCTGCGAGACGAGCAGCGTCTCCATCACAGCCATGCGCACCGCGACTCCCATTTCCACCTGTTCGGCGATCACGCTCTGCGGCCCGTCCGCCACTTCCGAGGCAATCTCGACGCCGCGGTTCATTGGGCCGGGATGCATGACCAGGGCATCGTCCTTCGCCGCTTTCAGCGTTTCGGCGTCAAGACCGTAAAAATGAAAGTATTCGCGCACCGAAGGCACGAAGGCGCCGGACATGCGCTCGCGCTGCAGCCGCAGCATCATCACGACGTCGGCGTCCTTTAGCCCTTCCTGCATCGAATGGAAGACCTCGACGCCCATCTCGGCGATGCCGGCGGGCAGGAGGGTCGCCGGTGCGACGACGCGCACGCGGGCGCCCATTGCGTTGAGCAGCAGGATATTGGAGCGCGCCACCCGCGAATGCAGTACGTCGCCGCAGATCGCCACGATGATGCGCGAAAGCTTGCCCTTGGCGCGGCGGATAGTCAGCGCGTCGAGCAGTGCCTGGGTTGGATGTTCGTGCTGCCCGTCTCCGGCGTTGACAACCGAGCAGGAGACCTTCTGGGCGAGAAGGGCGGCCGCACCCGCGCTCGAATGGCGGATCACCAGCACGTCGGGGCGCATCGCATTCAGCGTCATCGCCGTGTCGATCAGCGTTTCGCCTTTCTTCACCGAGGAATTGCCAACCGACATGTTCATGACGTCGGCGCCGAGCCGCTTGCCGGCAAGCTCGAAGGAGGCCTGCGTGCGGGTCGATGCCTCGAAGAAGAGGTTGATCTGCGTCAATCCGCGCAGCGTCGACGTCTTCTTTTCTCTCTGGCGGCTGATCTTGACGGCCTCGTCCGCCTTGTCGAGAAGATAGGTGATATCCTGCTCGGTGAGGCCCTTGATGCCGATGAGGTGGCGGTGGGGGAAAAAGACCATGACCCTGCCTCTTGCTGTCTCTGGCGGTCTATAAAGAGTGCGGCCCGCCGGGGCAAGCATGCGCTGTGGGCAAAGGCTTATGTCCCCATGCATTTTCGCCCGAATTCCGATAGAGCAGAATGAACCGAATCATAACTTCCGGTTTCCCTTTGCCGGGTTCTTACACTAGAAGCGAATTATGACCTCCGCCAACCGGATTGACGACAAACTCGCAGAACTCAACCAGCCGAGCCTGTGGTCCGGCATCAACGCCTATCGATCCGATCCTCTGATCGTCGATCTGACGGCGGCTCTGCCGCGCGGCATCCGCGAAGACCTGGAAAATATGGGCCGCTACGTCACCTCGCCGGAGGCGCAGGAGATGGCGCGCATGGCAAACCAGGGCGTGCCGCAGCTGCGCACTCATGGTCCACGCGGTGAGCGCCTCGACGTCGTCGAGTTTCACCCGGCCTGGCATGCATTGATGCGTCGCTCCATGTCGGTCGGCCTGCATTCCTCCGTCTGGGACCCCCAGGCCGATACCGAGGCCAAGGACGAGGCCCATAGAGTTCGCGCCGCGCGGTTTTACCTGACGTCGCAGCTGGAGTCCGGCCATCTCTGCCCGTTGACGATGACGAGCGCCTCCGTCGCGGCGCTCTCGGCCTCGCCCGCGGTCCAGAAGGACTGGGCGCCGAAAATTCTCTCGCGCAAATATGATTCGTCGAACAAGCCAGCCATGCAGAAATCGGCCGTGACCATCGGCATGGGCATGACGGAAAAGCAGGGCGGCACGGATGTGCGCGCCAACAGGAGCGCTGCCGAAAAGGTCAGCGAGGGCATCTACCGGCTGTCCGGGCACAAGTGGTTCATGTCCGCGCCGATGAGCGATGCCTTCATCATGCTGGCGCAGACGAAGGAGGGGATGGGCTGCTTTCTCGTGCCGCGCCTTCTGGAGGATGGTTCCGCCAACGGGCTGCAGTTCCAGCGGCTCAAGGACAAGGTCGGCAACCGCTCCAACGCCTCGGCCGAGGTCGAGTTCACCGATACGTTTGGTTTCCTGCTCGGTGGTCCGGATGCCGGCATCCGCACGATCCTCGACATGGTGACGCTGACCCGGCTCGACTGCGCGCTGGCCTCCTCAGGCATGATGCGCGCCTCGCTCGCCGAAGCCGTGCACCACACCCGCGGCCGCAGCGTCTTCGGCAAGATGCTCGTCAACCAGCCGATCATGACGCGCGTGCTCGCCGACATGGCGCTCGACGTCGCCGCCGCGACGGCGCTGTCCTTCCGTCTGGCCGACGCCTTCGACAAGGCGCGCGGCAATGCCGAGCAAGCGGCCTATGCCCGCGTCATGACGCCGGTCGCCAAATACTGGTGCTGCAAGATCGCGCCCGCGCTGATCTACGAGGCGATGGAATGTATCGGCGGCAATGGCTACATCGAAGAACGCCCGATCGCCCGCCATTACCGCGAGGCTCCGGTCAACGCCATCTGGGAAGGCTCCGGCAACGTCATGGCGCTCGACGTGCTGCGTGTGCTCAACCGCGGCAAGGATCTGTTCGAGACGGTCTTTGCCGGCCTTGCCCGCGATCTCGGCCCTGCCGGCAAGAAGACCATCGACGTGCTGCGCGCCGCAATCGCGCTGTGCGAACAGGATGAGGGCGCCGCGCGCCTGCTCGTCGAGCAACTGGCGCTCGCCGCCGGTGCCGCCGAACTCTATCGGCTGGGCGCTGGGCGCATTGCCGATGCCTTCATCGAGACGCGTCTTGCCGGCGGCTGGCGCTCCACCTACGGCATGCTCGATTCCCGCTTCGACGCCAGCTACATCGTCGACCTGCTCTATCCGCCGGCCGCCTGATCATAAGCGGGGTCAGGTGATCCCGAGCACCGAGACGCTGAACTGTCGACGACGATCACTTTGTATCTTCAGACCGGTCGTGACGCCTCTCGTTGAGGTCGCCTTCCCAGCCTATCCGCGCGCGATCGCATTTTTCCGCCGGTATTTCTCAACGAGACTTCGCAAGGCCAGCTCGACGGCGGCCTTCCTGTCGCCAATCCCGTGGCGGTCATTGCCCCGTCGAGCAAGGCATCATCGATATCGATATTCGTCGGTATGATCGCGCTCCATATGTGTCCATCATTAGAGATACACATCCACGTCACGGCGGTTCAAGCTCGGCGACGAACCTTGCCATAAACAAAAATCCGGCCGCGTCGCCACGGCCGGATTTCAGTGTTTACGTCCGAAAATCAGCGTTCAGAAGAAGCCACGGCGCTGCCACCAGCCGGCTTTCTTCGGCTTGCCGTCATCGCCTTCGCCATTCTCGACGCGGGTGGATTTCACCGTCGGCTCGGAGGAGGAGATGTTGGATTCACGGTTGGCGCGAAGCGGCTTTGCCTCTTCCTGGACTGGCGGTGCGAGATCGGCGGAGGCTTCCACCAATTCTGGTTCTGCCTCGACCGCAGGTACCGTCTCTGCAATCGGTTCCTCGACCGGCGATGCGGCAGGTTTGCGGCGGCCGCGACTGCGGGCGGGCTTCACCTCTTCGGTTATGACAGGTGCGCTCTCGACGGCTGCCATTGCGGCCTGGCCCTCATCGGCTTGTTCGGCAATCGCCTCGACCGCCACGGCTTCGCTCGGAGCGCCGTCGTTCGAAACGTCGTCGCCTTCGTCCTCATCACCGCCATTGTCTTCACCGGCTTCGCCGGCCGTCAGTTCGGAACCATCCTCGGCGCGATTGCGACGGCCGCCACGCTTGCCGCGACGGCGCCGCTTGCGGCGCTGCGATTCCTCGCTTTCAGCGCGTGTCTCAGGCGTAGCTTCGGCGTTTTCATCACCTTCGCTGCCCTCGTCGTCACTGTCCTCATCCTCGTCGCCGGCTTCGCCTGCTGCCGATGCCGGCTGCTCGGCAGTGCCGTTGCGGCCACGGCGGCGCCTGCGGCGCTTGCGCTTGCGGTTGCCGTCAGCTTCGCCTTCCGAGCGTGCTGCGACGGGCCGTTCGGCAACGGCCGGCTTTTCCTCGAGTTCCTCGTCTTCCTCCTCATCCACTTCGATGACGATATCGTCGTCGTCATCCTCGGGAATGGCTGCGAAGTTGAAGAGCGTTTCGATCTTGACCGGGTTTTCCACCGGATCGCCGCGATCGATCGCGAAATGCTGTGCGCCGACCGAACCGTCTGCATCGATGACGATAGCGACGCCGAAACGGCTTTCGTAATCGATGATCGTCTGGCGCTTGTGGTTGAGCAGGTAGAGCGCGATGTCAGGCGTGGTGCGCACGGTGATGTTGTGCGTGGTGTTCTTCAGCAGATATTCCTCGATACCGCGCAGGACATGCAGGGCGACGGAGGACTGCGAGCGCACATGGCCGGTGCCGCCGCAATGCGAGCAGACCTGCGTCGTCGATTCGAGAACCGACGCGCGGATGCGCTGTCGCGACATTTCGAGCAGGCCGAAATGCGAGATCCGGCCGACTTGGATGCGGGCGCGGTCGTTCTTCAAGCATTCCTTCAGCTTCTTCTCGACGGCGCGGTTGTTGCGCTTCTCTTCCATGTCGATGAAGTCGATGACGATCAGGCCGGCAAGGTCGCGAAGGCGAAGCTGGCGGGCGACTTCGTCTGCAGCCTCGAGATTCGTCTGCAGCGCGGTGTCTTCGATCGAATGTTCGCGGGTCGAGCGGCCGGAGTTGACGTCGATCGAAACCAGCGCTTCGGTCTGGTTCATGATCAGGTAGCCGCCGGACTTCAGCGTCACCTGCGGCTGCAGCATGCGGTCGAGCTGAGCCTCGATGCCGGAACGCGAAAAGATCGGATGGATGTCGCGGTAGGGCTGAACCACCTTGGCATGGCTCGGCATCAGCATCTTCATGAAGTCTTTCGCTTCACGATAGCCCTCTTCTCCGGAAACGATGACTTCGCTGATATCCTTGTTGTAGAGGTCGCGGATCGAGCGCTTGATCAGCGAGCCTTCCTCATAGACGAGGCAGGGTGCCGTGGATGCCAGCGTCAGCGTGCGCACGTTCTCCCACAGGCGCATCAGATATTCGAAGTCACGCTTGACTTCGACCTTGGTGCGATTGGCACCGGCGGTGCGAAGGATGACGCCCATACCCTGCGGCACCTCGAGCAGGCGCGCAATTTCCTTCAGGCGCTTGCGATCGGCGGGATTGGTGATCTTGCGGGAAATGCCGCCGCCGCGCGCCGTGTTCGGCATCAGGACGGAATAGCGGCCGGCGAGCGAGAGATAGGTGGTAAGGGCTGCGCCCTTATTGCCGCGCTCTTCCTTGGCGACCTGCACGAGCAGGATCTGGCGGCGCTTGATGACTTCCTGGATGCGGTACTGCTTGCGTGGCTTGCGCTGCACGCGGTCCGGCACCTCTTCCATCGCGTCTTCGGCGCCCACGGATTCGATGATTTCCTCTTCGCCGTGATCGTCATCATCGTCATCATCGTCGTTGCGACGCTTGCTGGTATCGACGTCTTCGGAGATCGAGTCGGTTTCCACCATCGCGGCCATCGCGCCGCCGGTCGAGCCGTCATCCTCATTGTCGACGGTTGAAGCGCCTTCGGCTTCAACGTCTGTGGGAACAGCGTCTTCGGTCTCGGTCGTTTCGGCGGCCGGTTCTACGACCTTCTTGCGGCTGCGGCGCGGCCTTGCCTTCTTCGCAGGCGCTTCCTCGGCGGCCGCGGGCGACGCCGCGGTCTCTACCGCTGCCGTCTCTTCCGTTACGGCAGCCGTTTCCGGCGCTTCTGCCGGAACGATGCCGACATCCGGCTGATCCTGCTTGGAAAGATCGACCATCGGCGCGGTTTCGACATGCTCGACGTCTTCGTCGCGGCGATGCTCTTCGGCTTCGGCCCGAAGCAGCGCCTGACGGTCGGCAAGCGGTATCTGATAATAATCGGGATGGATTTCGGCGAAGGCCAGGAAGCCGTGCCGGTTGCCGCCGTAATCGACGAAGGCGGCTTGCAGCGAGGGCTCGACCCTCGTTACCTTTGCAAGATAGATGTTGCCGCGGATCTGCTTCTTGTGCTGGGACTCGAAGTCAAATTCTTCTATGCGGTTCCCGCGAACGACAACGACGCGCGTCTCTTCCTCGTGAGACGCATCGATAAGCATTTTGTCTGCCATGTAAGCTGTGCTCCTCGGCGTGGCCGCGAGAGCGCATTCCCGACTGCTGTTGAGACAGAAAGAATGCGGTCCGCAGTGGCCGCGCCGGATAATGAAAGTCGCGCCTGATGCGAGGGGGAGGGCAGCAGCCAGACCGCAGCCGGAACCATTTCGGTCCGGGGCCTGTACACTTCAGATAAAACCTGCTGCGAAACCATCAACAACCAAGCGTGATCGACAAATGTGAAGACCCGTTCGGGTCCGATGAGTTTGCTCCCTGAGAGCGTGGTGGCTGATCCACCAATGAATTCCGACAATAAGCCGGAAAATCAGGATCCAGTTCTAGGGATTAAGCGCATGAGACGGCGGACGATGACCGGTGTGGCGCCAGGTCCTGATCTGGCTGGCAGCCTTTGCGGCGACTCTATCCCGTCAACACTTTACCCTGAAATTCGTTGTATGTTTTCTGTGTCACAATAGCAAGGGAAAAGCCAAATGTGCCATAATATTGATGGATTTCGCAACGCATAGAAGCTGGGGATAAAGTGATCGCGATTCGGCAGGCTGCAGCGGGTGTTTCGTCACACCGACGTTCACTGCTGCGGCGTCGGGTCCATCGCAATACAAATAGGGTGTGGCGGTTTATTGTTTAAGAGGGCTCGGATCGCGGCGAAATCCGCAGCGCGGCGATCGATAATCGCAAGGCGGGTTCTGGCGGCGCTTTTGGCCGCCAGTCTCCTGCCGGTCGCTGCCAGTTCCGACGAGGCCAGGGATCCGCTGCTTGCCTACGGCGCGCGCATCGTCGGCGACGACGCAAGGACCCGCATCGTCATCGATTTCGATCGCGAGCCGCGTTTCTCGGTCCACTATATCGCCAATCCGGAACGCATCGTCGTCGACCTGCCGGCGACCGCCTTCGGTTTTCCGGCGAAGGATCTTGCCGCCCGCGGTCTGTTCAAGGATATCCGCTACGGCAAGATGGACGAAGAGAGCGCCCGCATCGTGCTGACCACTGCAGGGCCGGTGAAGCTGGCGCTTGCCAAAGTGCAGGCCGATGAGACGGGCAACGGCCATCGCCTCGTGCTCGATGCGGAGATGATCGACAAGAAGGCCTTTGCCGAACTGGTAAAGACGCAATCCTGGAGCGATCGGACTGAGGCGGCGCAGACGACGAGCGCCATTCCGGCACCGGAAAAAGCCGCCCCCGGCGATTTTGTCATCGCCGTCGACGCCGGCCATGGCGGCATCGATACCGGCGCCATCGGCGTCGATACCAAGACCGAGGAAAAGCAGGTGACGCTTGCTTTCGCCAAGGCTTTGACCGACCGGCTGAACAAGGAGCCGGGCATCAAGGCTTTCCTGACGCGCGAGGATGACGAGTTCCTGTCGCTTTCGCAGCGCGTGCTGATCGCCCGCCAGAACCATGCCGGCCTCTTCATTTCGCTGCATGCCGACACGCTGAAGCAGAAGGATATCCGCGGCGCCACCGTCTACACGATCTCCGACAAGGCATCCGACAAGCTCGCCGCCGATCTCGCCGAACGTGAAAACCTCTCGGATCAGATCGCCGGCAAGGAGACGGTTGCCGAGCCGCCCGAGGTCGCCGACATCCTGCTCGATCTGACACGGCGCGAGACGCAGGCGTTCTCGATCTCGCTGGCCGAGAGTGTGCTGAATTCCTTCAAGGATCAGGTCGGCACCATCAACAATCCGCACCGTCATGCCGGCTTCCGCGTGCTGCAGGCCCCCGACGTGCCGTCGATCCTTCTCGAGATCGGGTTCCTCTCGAATGCCGAAGACGAGAAACTGCTGCTCGACGAGGCCTGGCGCGGCAAGATCGCCGGTCTCTTGACCGACGCAGTGAAGCGATACCGAGCCGCCGTCATGGCGAATGGCGGCTGACAGCCGCCGCCCAAAAATCTGTAGCGGTTGCGGCACGGCGGCCCGCATAAAAACAAAGATTCATAAAAACAAAGATTTAAGTCCGCCGCATGAATCAAATTCTGAGCAGGATACCCAGATCGGCAGTTGGGACGGCGTTGCTTGGATGTGACAGTCCTAATGAAACGCGGCCGCAGCGGTGAATGCGGCGCAGACAGCCCTATTTTGCTCACATTCGCGCCGTTACTCCGGCTTATGTTTCGCAGCCTGAGGCGCGAAATCGGCTTGTGGCGGTTGCGCTCATAGAGTAAGCCGCGCAACGTGCAAATTGCCTTGATCTGTGCAATCGTTGCGGCTGCGCCGATTGAAGATCGAAGAGACCGGTAGCTGAAATATGGTTAGACTTTTTGGATATTTCTTCGGAATGGCCTGCGTCCTGTTTCTGGTCGCGGCGGCGGGTGTTGCCATCTATCTCGCCAATGTCGCGAAGGATCTCCCGGATTATGCCGTTCTGAACAGCTACGCGCCGCCGGTGACGACCCGCGTCCATGCCGGCAATGGCGCGCTTATGGCCGAATACGCCAAGGAAAAGCGTCTCTTCCTGCCGATCCAGGCCATTCCCGACCGCGTGAAGGCCGCTTTCCTGTCGGCCGAAGACAAGAATTTCTACAATCATCCGGGCGTTGATCTCACCGGCCTTGGCCGTGCAATCCTCGTCAACCTGCAGAATTTCGGTTCCGGCCGCCGCCCGGTCGGTGCCTCGACGATCACCCAGCAGGTGGCCAAAAACTTCCTTTTGAGTTCGGACCAGACGATCGACCGCAAGATCAAGGAAGCAATCCTCTCCTTTCGCATCGAGCAGGCCTACAGCAAGGACAAGATCCTCGAACTCTACCTGAACGAGATTTTCTTCGGTCTGAATTCCTACGGCATCGCTGGCGCGGCACTCACCTATTTCAACAAATCCGTCACCGAACTGACCGTCGCCGAAGCCGCCTATCTGGCATCGCTGCCGAAGGGACCTGCCAATTATCATCCTTTCCGCCATCCGGAAGCTGCGCTCGAGCGCCGCAACTGGGTGATCGACCGGATGGTCGAGAACGGCTATGTCAGCCAGCCTGACGGCGAGGAAGCCAAGAAACAGCCGCTTGGCGTCACCGCCCGCACCACCGGCCCCTCGCTCTTTGCTTCGGATTATTTCGCCGAAGCCGTGCGCCGCCAGTTGATCGACCAGTACGGGGAAAAAGTCCTCTATGAGGGCGGCCTTTCGGTACGGACGTCGCTCGATCCGCAGATGCAACTCGCTGCCCGCAAGGCGCTGCAGGACGGTCTGGTTACCTATGACGAGCGCCGCGGTTTCCACGGCCCGATCAAGCAGATCGATGCAAGCGGCGATTGGGGTAAGGCGCTTGCCGATATCCCCGCACTGTCCGACGTACCGGAATGGCGGCTTGCCGTCGTACTCGCAGTTTCCGACTCGACCGTCGACATCGGCCTGCAGCCGGCCAAGGACGGAAGCGGCAAGATTGCGGCCGACCGTCAGCGCGGCACGATCGACGCCAAGAATATGCAATGGGCCTTCCGTTCGGCCGACGGCGCCCGCAAGTCCACGAAGTCGCCGGTCGGCGCCGTAGCTGCCGGTGACGTCGTCTATGTCGAGAAGCTCGGCGATAACACTTCGACCTCCTATCGCCTGCAGCAGCCCCCGAAGGTCCAGGGCGGCCTGGTCGCGATGGACCCGAAGACCGGCCGCGTGCTCGCCATGGTCGGCGGCTTCTCCTACGGCCAGTCCGAATTCAACCGCGCCACTCAGGCGATGCGCCAGCCGGGCTCCTCCTTCAAGCCCTTCGTCTATGCGGCGGCGATGGACAATGGCTATACCCCGGCCTCGGTTATCATGGACGCTCCGATCGAGATCGTCTCGGGCGGCCAGGTCTGGAGGCCGGAAAACTACGGCGGCGAAGTCAGCGGCCCGTCGACGCTGCGCTCGGGCATCGAGCATTCGCGCAACCTGATGACGGTGCGCCTGGCCAACGATCTCGGCATGAACATCGTCGCCGAATATGCCGAGCGCTTCGGCATTTACGATCACATGCTGCCGGTTCTCTCCATGTCGCTCGGCGCCGGCGACACGACCGTGCTGCGGATGGTCTCGGCCTATTCGGTTATTGCCAATGGCGGCAAGCAGATCAAGCCGACATTGATCGACCGCATCCAGGACCGCTACGGCAAGACCATCTTCAGGCATGAGGAGCGTCTCTGCGAGGGCTGCAATGCCGGCGACTGGCAGAACCAGGAAGAGCCGAATATCGTCGACAACCGCGAAACCGTGCTCGACCCGATGACCGCCTACCAGATCACCTCGATGATGCAGGGTGTCATCCAGCGCGGCACCGCCGCCGGCAAGGTCGATCTCGGCGGTCGCGATGTCGCCGGAAAGACCGGCACCACCAACGACGAGAAAGATGCCTGGTTCGTCGGCTTCACGCCGGATCTGGTCGCCGGCCTCTATATGGGCTTCGATACGCCGGCCCCGCTCGGCCGCGGCGGCACCGGCGGTGTTCTCTCTGCGCCGATCTTCAACGAATTCATGCAGGCGGCCGTCAAGGACATGCCAGAATCGAAATTCGTCATTCCATCAGGCATGAATCTGATCCCGATCGACCGCAAGACCGGCATGGCGGCCGTCGACGGCGATCCGAACACCATCATCGAGGCCTTCAAGCCCGGCACCGGCCCGGCCGACAGCTTCTCGGTCATCGGCATGGACAGCACCATGGCGCCTGAAGAAATCCTGAAGACCTCGCCGCAGGCCAACCAGGCCGTCCAGACCGGCACGCCCGGCCTGTTCTGATCGAGGCCCGAATTTTTGAACGCCCGCCGCGGCCCTTTACATCCGCGGCGGGCGTCTCTATGTCACCAGCACTTGAGAAGACCGAGATAGAGAAGCAGGATAATGCGAGCGGAAATCGAAAACGTGGTCGATGAAACCAAGCAGGCTATCACCCTGCTGAGGAGGCATCTTTGACTGGGACCAGGCGATAAGACGGCTGGACTGGTTGAACAACAAGGCTGAGGATCCGAACCTCTGGAACGACGCTTCCGAAGCGCAGAAGCTGATGCGCGAGCGCCAGCAGCTCGATGACGGCATCAATGGCGTCAAGCAGCTCGAACAGCAGCTGAACGACAATATCGAGCTGATCGAGCTTGGCGAGGAAGAGGGCGACCAGAGCGTCGTCAAGGAAGCCGAGGATACGCTGAAGGCCTTGAAGGCCGAGGCCGCGCGCCGCCAGGTGGAAGCCATGCTCTCCGGCGAAGCCGATGGCAACGATACCTATCTCGAAGTCCATTCCGGCGCCGGTGGCACCGAAAGCCAGGACTGGGCGAACATGCTGCTGCGCATGTACACCCGCTGGGCCGAGCGCCAGCGTTTCAAGGTCGAGCTTCTCGAAGTCCATGACGGCGAAGAAGCCGGCATCAAGTCCGCGACCTTGCTCGTCAAGGGCCATAATGCCTACGGCTGGCTGAAGACGGAATCGGGCGTGCACCGCCTGGTGCGCATCTCGCCCTACGACAGCAACGCGCGCCGCCACACCTCCTTTTCGTCGATCTGGGTCTACCCCGTTGTCGACGACTCGATCCAGATCGAGATCAACGAAAGCGACTGCCGCATCGACACCTACCGTTCCTCGGGTGCCGGCGGCCAGCACGTCAACACCACCGACTCGGCCGTGCGCATCACGCATATTCCGACGGGCATCGTCGTGCAGTGCCAGCAGGAGCGCTCGCAGCACAAGAACCGCGCCAAGGCGTGGGACATGCTACGCGCCCGCATGTACGAAGCGGAATTGAAGAAGCGTGAAGATGCCGCCAGCGCCGAAGCCGCTTCCAAGACCGAGATCGGCTGGGGCCACCAGATCCGCTCCTATGTGTTGCAGCCCTATCAGATGGTCAAAGACTTGCGCACCGGCGTCGCCAGCAGCGCGCCGGATGATGTGCTCGACGGCGACCTGAACGAGTTCATGGAAGCAGCACTCGCTCACCGCATCAGCGGCGCCGCCGACGCGGTTGTCGAGGATGTCGACTGATCGGATTGACGATGGATTGAGACAACAAAAGCTCCGGAGACGGGGTTTTTGTTTTGCTCAAGCCATCGCGGCTTTATCGACGTTTTGAAACAGCGCTGCCGAAAGATCGGCAATCTCTTCATGAACGGCTGCGCGTTCGATGCCCGGGGGATCGGTAAAGAGTTCTGCCGCAAAGGCGAGGCCGAGCGCTGTGCCCTCTGGCACGAAGATATAATATCCGAGGCCGCCGCCGAAGATTTTAAGGGCGCTGCGCCGGAGCCGCGCATGCAGCCACGACGAACATTCTTCGGCCGGAGCGGCCCTGTCGGCATCACCGACCAGGATAAGGGCAGGCGCATCGACGGCTTTCAGGCTTTTCTCGCTGAAGCCGAGAACGGACCGGCCCGGCGCGCAGATGAGTGCGGCCTTGATTCTGTCATCTCGGTAGTACTTCGACATCCGGGACCACGAATCGCGAAATACATCGCTGGTGCGCAGCAATGCCGGGATATGATCGGCAAGGTCGGGAAACTCCCGTGGTCCGCGCGCTCCACCCGGCTTCAGCCTCGACGGTTCGAACTGCGAGAACTGGGCGACAGCCCCAAGCAGCAGCATCACGCTATAGGCTCCGGCCGAAAATCCGGCTGCGAAGACACTGTTCGTATCGATATGGCCCGAGAGATCGCTGAGCCAGTCGTCGCAATGGTCGAGCATGGTGCTTAGATCCGGGGCCCGCTCCCAAAGGCAGGCGAAGCCTTCAGCGCGATAGGGCTCGATGCCGGTATTGCCATGATGGCTGACGCCGAGCGCTGCAAATCTGCGATCGACCAGGCGTCGCGCCAGCCACTCCAGTCCGGCCGCGGATCCGCCAGTGCCATGCGACAGAAGAACAAGGGGATAGGGCACGGCCTGCGGTCGGATCGCGGCATCGCGGGCGACGGCCGCTTTCTGGAACCAGCTTCTTTCCGGCATTTCGCTTTCTCGCGCGTCATCGGCGGCGGGATACCAGAGGGACCAACTGATGGGTCTGGGGCCGGCTGCGTCCCAGTTCGACCTTTTCTCGTCGGAGAGGACGCCGTCACGAAAGCCCAGTTTCATCTCTTGGATGCCTCGCTGAACACTTCCAAGCCCCGTCAATTCGTCGCTTTCTCCACGGTGATGTCGCCGAATTCGTCGATCAGCACGGTCCAGCCATCCGGCTCGGCCGCAGGGTCGGTCTTCAGATAGACCGTGGCGAAGAGCCCTGGTTCCTTGATGATGCCGTTCGAATTCTCAGGGCGGATATCGGTCACGTAAGGCTTCAGTTCGCTGAACTCCTGCAGCTCGATGGTCGAGGCGATCGCCGGGCCGGTCTCGGTCTGGGCAATCTGCTGCAGGTAAACCTTCGAAGTCCTGTCCGGCTGGCGCACGGCAAAGAGTTTGTAATAGCCGTGGCGCTGCGCGGCCTTTCCTTCGGGGTCGGCAACGCTCTCGGCGCCCGTCGGCGCGCGCTCAATCGCCGGTGCGTTGCCGTCATCCTCCCAGTAGCCGGTGCTGGTCGCGAAAATCACCGATGCCGGCAGAATGGCGTCCTGGAGGGACGCGGCCTCAGCTGCAATGCTCCATCCCGCAAGCAGGAGGCTCGTCATTAATACCCGTCGCATTGCCATCGTCTCAATCCTTGAACTGCTCGGCGAGGATACGGTCGGACCAGGAGCGGTCGGGATCAGAAAGGATGCGTGCCGTCATATGCTCCGACTGGGCGATGCGGACATGCAGCACCGACTTGACCTCGGTATTGTCGGCCACCGCGTTCACCGGCCGCTTCACCGGCTCTAGGACGTCGATATCGACGGTCACCTTATTTGGAAGCAGTGCGCCCCTCCAGCGCCGTGGCCTGAAAGCGCTCACCGGCGTCATGGCGAGCAGTGGCGCCTCGAGGGGCAGGATCGGGCCATGGGCGGAAAGATTATAGGCCGTCGATCCGGCAGGGGTGGCCACCATCAACCCATCGCAGATGAGTTCCTCCAGGCGAATACGCCCGTCTACCGTGACCCTCAGATTCGCCGCCTGATAGGATTGGCGGAAAAGATAGACCTCGTTGATGGCGAGCGCCGTCGAGTTGGTCCCGTCGGCATTGGCCGTCGTCATTTGCAATGGCCGGAAGACGTTTTCGACGGCGGCGCAGATGCGCTCCTGAAGTCGTTCGCTGCGATAGTCGTTCATCAGGAAGCCGACCGAGCCGCGGTTCATGCCGTAGACCAGCTTGCCCGAGTTCATGGTGTTGTGCAGCGTCTGCAGCATGAAACCGTCACCGCCAAGCGCGACGATGACGTCGGCTTCGTCAGCCGGGACGTCACCATAGATGCCAATCAACTCCTCGCGCGCGGCAAGCGCCTCCGTCGTTGGTGAGGCGAGAAAGGAAAGCGTCTGAAATGAACGGCCCATGCAATGCCCTTTATGATGCTGTCCTAGCTAAAGGATAAAGGCCTTGCGCGACAAGGACGTTTTCTATCGCGAAGCGTTTTGAGCTGCAGCATACCTGTCCGCGCGACCGCGGATTTCCCTTTACAGAATCACAGAATCTGCTAGTTGGGGCAACTATCGCCCTTGTAGCTCAGTTGGTAGAGCACCTGATTTGTAATCAGGGGGTCGCGGGTTCGAACCCTGCCGGGGGCACCATTCTTTTCCGGGCGATGCGGCCTGCCAACTCATGGCGTTGGTTCGACGCTGCTTCGCTCAATCTCGCACCGCAGATCTTTTCAGATAGCACGCATCGCTTGATGAACCGCGCGTGAAGGGCTGCTTCAGCGCCAATTCAGCCGCGCCCGCTTATCTTCGCCTCATCATCAATGAGGAAACAGCCATGAAGCTCGCTCATCTCTTTCTCGCCGCAACCATTTCCGTCGGTGCGGCTTTCGCGTCCGTCGCACCGGCAGCCGCCATGCCGGCCGAGCGGCCGGCGGTGACGGCGCGGGGCGATATCGTTCAAATCCGTGATGGCTGGCAAGGTGATCGCGACGGTGACGATCGTGGCTGGCGACATGATCGCGACCGTGACTATCGTGACGACCGTGGCTGGCGCGATGAGCGCGACTGGCGCCGCTCCGACTGGCGCGATGATCGCCGTCACTGGCGGCGGTGGCGTGCCGAGCGTTGGCAGGAGCGCCGCGAGTGGCGCGATCGCGATCGCGGCATGCCGTTCTGGCTCTACCGCAGCTGACGATAACGGCCCGGGTCATCCGGGCCTCTAGTCATTGAGTGATGGGTTCGTTGACGCTCGCCTCGATCCTTGTCGCCATTGCCGGCCTGTCCGGCGCGAGAGGGCGACATCATCGCGATGCTGGGCACGGAGGCGGCCATGAGGGCGACGACGGCTATCATTATGCGCATAAGCGTTCAATCCTCGTTCGATTCCGGGATTAACGCATGATCGCGGTCCGCTTTCCTGCCAGTAATTATTGTACCTGTCCCGGCGTCGCGGGGCCGGGCGCCGTCGGCGACAGAGGATCGGGCTGGTGGATGGGGTGTGACGTGTCCACCCAGATGATGCTGATGATAATCACGACGAAGACCGCGATGAAGAGGATACCGAAAATCAGTGGTCGAATGGCCATGATAGGGATCGTTCCTTCTTGCTTCTGGGCCGGTTGCGGCAACCGATCATTGCTCGATCATAGTGCTCCGGGGCGTCATTCCAAGGCAAAAGTGGATTTTTCTGGCATCGGAGCCGACTGACTATGGGTTAGTGGCGAACGAGTGAAAGCGGCTTGCCGCCTTCCTCCTTCGATTTGTCGAAATTGCCGTCAGCGCGCATGTCGAAGCCAAGCGACGAACCGTCAAGGCTCATCAGCGTCAGCCCGAAACCCTCAATATGCCAGAGGGCGAGCTTCAGTCTGGCGACGTTGGCAGCGCAGTCTCCCGAAAGGGACAGCGGCGCGTTGCCCTCCGCATCGACGCGGCCGTTGAGCGTCACGCCGCAAAGCCTTTCGCCGTCCGGTCTTTGCATCGCCCATGTCCCGGCAAGACTGGCGACAGTCGGCAGGCGATCGACGCCGTCAGGTGCGGCGATCAGCAACAGCGGCGCGCCATCCTCAGTCTTCATCGGCTGCCCTTCGTTCTCGACGAAACGGGCGAGCACCTTGCGTGTCGCATCGATCAGGATGACGCCGCCATTGCCGTCGAAATTCCAGGAGTAGGCTTCGGCAAGTGCCGGCAGCGGCATGATGCAGGAGTCCTGACCGGAGAGCGAATGGCCGCCGATCGCTTCGCCGGTTTCCAGCGTCAACCGACATCCGGTCGCACCGTCTTCCGGGGCAACGAGATAGGTTCCGGCCTGTGCTTTGAGAATATCGGGATCGATACCCTGTCCATATGCAAGTCCACAGACAAGCAGCGCCGCTGCCGGAGCCACCAGTCTAGGGAGGAAACGGACCATGACAATTACCCTTTGCCCGCAGCCAGCCTATACCTTCAAGTGGAGCCGCGCCGCATAAAGCGCGATCGCCGCCGCATTCGAGACGTTGAGCGATTTGATCGCGCCCGGCATGTCGAGACGGGCAAGTGCGTTCACGGTTTCCCGCGTCTTCTGCCGAAGCCCCTTGCCTTCGGATCCCAGCACCAGCGCCACTTTCTCGCCGGAGAAGGTGCCTTCGAGCGGCGCCGGCCCTTCCGAATCGAGGCCGATGGTGGAGAAACCGAGCTTGTGCAATTCGCCGAGCGCATCGGCGAGATTGGTGACCTGTATATAAGGTATCAGCTCCAGCGCGCCCGACGCGGACTTGGCGAGCACGCCCGATTCGGTCGGGCTGTGTCGCTGCGTGGTAATGACCGCACCCGCGTTGAAGGCGACGGCCGAGCGCATGATCGCGCCGACATTGTGCGGATCGGTCACCTGATCGAGGACGAGCAGGAGAGGGCTGTCCTTCAGCGCTTCGAGCCGGCGTACCGGAAGCGGCCTTGTTTCCAGCATAACGCCCTGATGGATCGCCTCGGGGCCGAGCACCTTGTCGATCTCCTGCGGCGAGACGATCTCGAAGGGAATGCCGAGCGCCTCGACATCGACTTCGAGGCGCGCGAGCGCATTCTGCGTCACGAACAGCTTGATCTTCTTGCGTTCGGAATTGTCGAAGGCCGCGCGCACCGTATGCAGGCCATAGAGATGCACCTGGTCGGGCGCAAGCGCCGGCGGCTTCCAGTCTTCGCCGCCGCGCTTGCGCTTCTGCGGCTGGGGCGTCGGAATCTCGCCGCGTTCGCGCTTGGCGTCACGGTGGGCGCGCCGCAGAGTGGCGTAATGCGTATCCTTGGCGGATGGGTCTGTCGCGGTCTTGCCGCCGGATTTGTTGTCTTTGCTCATGCAGCTTTATAGCCATGGCGCTCGCCGCCGCATAGGCTTTCTTTCATATGCCGGCTTTCGGTGGCGAATGAAATTTTTCGTGTTTTTTCCGTTGTCATCGTGTTGACAGACTGAAATGCTCCGGTCATATACGCGGCGCAGACGACGGGCGGCAACGCTTCGAAGTCTGACGAACTTGGTCTTGCGATCCGGACGAAAACTGGAGAGATGCCCGAGTGGTTAAAGGGGACGGACTGTAAATCCGTTGGCTCAGCCTACGTTGGTTCAAATCCAACTCTCTCCACCATTCGTCATCGGATCGGACCACCCCGCGGGTATAGCTCAATGGTAGAGCAGCAGCCTTCCAAGCTGAATACGCGGGTTCGATTCCCGCTACCCGCTCCATTTTCCGTTAAGCCACTTCATACGACCGCTGCCGCGGTCATCTCGAGATGTCTCCGGCGCTGGCGGAGACGCTGACGATTGCGTTTATCGGCTGGCAGGGAAGGGCGCTCGACGCCGAACGTCTATGGCGCGTCCCCGGTGGTCAATGCGATTTTCTTTAAGATTTCAGCGATTTTCGAGGGGGCTTTGGCGAATCGCCTTGCAGGCGGCGAATTGTCTCCCATATGCGCTCTCAGGCCAAGAATGGCGTCTGCAATTAAGTCTTGCGCAATCTCGCCGAAAGCCTTAAACGGCGGCACTAAACCGGTTCGCCGGGGCCACCATTTTCGTTCACAGGAAGCATTCAAATGGGAAAGAGTAAGTTTGAGCGCAACAAGCCGCACGTCAACATTGGCACGATTGGCCACGTTGACCACGGCAAGACGTCTCTGACGGCAGCGATCACGAAGTACTTCGGCGAGTACAAGGCGTACGACCAGATCGACGCGGCTCCGGAAGAAAAGGCCCGCGGCATCACGATTTCGACGGCGCACGTCGAGTATGAGACGCCGGCCCGCCACTATGCGCACGTCGACTGCCCCGGCCACGCCGACTACGTCAAGAACATGATCACCGGTGCTGCCCAGATGGACGGCGCGATCCTGGTGTGCTCGGCCGCTGA